>NZ_JBVVQX010000004.1:457921-493330 GCF_055811675.1 Mesorhizobium sp. WSM4808 | reverse complement strand
AGCGTCGGGCGAACCGCGGTGCGTTGCCACCCCATCTGCCACGCACGGAGATGGTGGTCGACATCGAGGACCATGCCTGCCCGTGCTGCCGCAATGACTTGCATCGGATCGGCGAGGACGTAAGCGAGCGGCTCGACATCGTTCCGGCGCAGCTGCGTGTGATCGTCGTGCGCCGACCCAAATATGCCTGCCGAGCCTGCGAAGACGTGATCGTTCAGGCTCCCGCGCCCGCCCGGCTGATCGAAGGCGGCCTGCCGACCGAGGCGACGGTTGCCCAGGTTCTGGTCTCCAAATATGCCGACCACCTGCCGCTGTATCGCCAGGCGCAGATCTACGCCCGGCAGGGCATCAATCTCGACCGCTCGACACTCGCCGACTGGGTTGGCCGTGCCGCCTGGCACCTGCGTCCGGTTCACGAACGGCTGCTGGCGAAGCTGAAGTCCTCGCCAAAGCTCTTCGCCGACGAGACCACGGCGCCGGTGCTCGATCCCGGTCGCGGCAAAACGAAGACCGGCCAGCTCTGGGCCTATGCCCGCGATGATAGGCCATGGGACGGAGCCGATCCGCCCGGCGTCGCCTATGTCTACGCGCCCGACCGCAAAGCTGAGCGTCCGATCGCTCATCTCGCGGGCTTCACAGGAATCCTGCAGGTGGACGGCTATGGCTGCTATCGCGTGCTCGCCGACAAGAGCGGCGTGACGCTCGCCTTCTGCTGGGCGCACGTGCGCCGGCGCTTCTACGAACTCGCCGCGGCCGGTCCGCGCCAATCGCCTGCGAGGCGCTAAGACAGATCGCCGAACTTATCGCATCGAAGACGACATCCGTGGGACGATCGGCGGAGCAGCGTCGTGCCGTGCGCCAGGAAAAGAGCCTGCCGATCACCGTCGCTCTCGAGCCCTGGCTGCGCGAGAAGCTCGGGCTGATCAGCCAGAAGACCAAGCTCGCCGAGGCAATCCGCTACATGCTGACGCGTTGGGAAGGCCTCTCGCGCTTCCTCGATGATGGCCGCATCGAGATCGATAGCAACACTGTTGAACGCTCGATCCGTCCTATCGCGCTAAACCGCAAGAATGCACTCTTTGCCGGATCGGACGGCGGCGCCGAGCACTGGGCCGTCGTCGCTTCGCTAATCGAAACCTGCAAACTCAACGGCGTCGAGCCCCTCGGCTATCTCGCCGATGTCCTCACCAGGATCGTCAATGGCCACCCGAACAGCCAGATCGACGACCTGCTGCCCTGGGCCTACATCCCGGCTCCCGAACTCAGCGCCGTGGCCTGAGAACAGCGCTTACTGCTTATGCGCCTTTCAGGATTTACCGCCCCCCTGCGCGCCGCGGTTGAAATCCCGTCGGCGGCGAGCACATCCTTGCAAAATGATAGAAGGAAAGAAGCTTATGGATCCTGCCTGGTCCAGTTATTGTTCAAAGGACCTAATTGCTAAACTTGCGGAAGCGGACGGTAGACTAATGAAGATGGTACTATCCGTTTGTGAAACAGCAAGCTTGCGTAGCGTGTGCTATCGACCAGAAGAGTAAGAACGGTGCCTGAACGGAAAATGGACAACGATTGTGACAAAACCGCAACGTAGAATAATCAAAATATTACGCTAACTTATTCGTTGACGTCCTAAATTTAGAGCATAACTTGTCGTTGGCATTGTTAATGTAAGAAGGCCATGGAAACGATGGAAATCGTCACCCGCAAACGCCTGTCGTGCACTTGGCAAGACACCGAGAAAAATACGGGCTGTAGAGACAATGAAGTGCTGATGCTTGATCGGGCGCGGACCATCCTTCGTCAAGAGGCTGCTGCGTTGGAGGATCTTTCCAACAGGATCGACCAACGTATCTGCAAGCTTGCAAACTACATTCTTACTTTATCTGGCGTCGTCATAGTGTGCGGCATCGGCAAGTCGCGACTGGTTGGCGAAAAGATTTCAGCAACTCTTGCTTCGACAGGCACCCGATCGATCACGCTCGACCCGGTCGATGCCTTACATGGAGATCTCGGGCGCGTCCGTCCGGGAGACCTTATTCTCGCGCTCTCCAATTCTGGCGAAACCGCTGAAATCATGCAACTCACCCGCGCCGTTCGACAGCTCCCTGTCATCGTTGCCCTCGTAACTGGACGCGCCTCATCTCCTTTGGCGCGAGCCGCCGACGTGGTACTTGACATTGGTTCAATTGAGGAAGCGTGCGCGCTCGGTCTTGCTCCAACCACTTCGACGACTGCAATGCTGGCATTGGGGGACGCTCTAGCGCTTCTGGTGCAGGAGCGGCGGGGTTTCTCACGGCACGATTTCGCGCGTCTCCATCCGGGGGGGAGCCTCGGACGGGGGATGATGAGAGTACGCGAGGTGATGTGGCCCTTGGAATCAATTCCAGTGCTCAGGCCGAATACGCCCTTGTCGATAGCACTCCTTTCGATCTGCGGTGCCTCCCGAAGGACCGGCGTTGCCGCTATTGTCGGTGATCGAGGTAAGGTCACCGGACTCCTGACTGGGGAAGCGATTGGTCGTTTAGTCGAATCTGGAGCGGCTCATGATCTGAGCGATCCGGTTGAGCGGCACATGCTCCATCCGACCACTTGGATTTCTGGACAGGCGTCCCTCGACGAGGCCGTGCAGCTTTTTCATCGGGACGGAATAGATCCGGTCCCAGTCTATGATGAGCAGGAAAGCTTCATCGGCCTCATATTCCGCCAAGATGTCGTAAGGCCAAGTGAGCGATGATACGCATTGCACCAATCGCGATCATTTTGGATGCGGCATGGCACCAGCTTGCTTCAGGACAGTCTGAATCACGGTAGGGGTTTGAGAATGCATGCGATGGCAGACGATTTTGACATCGTTTATCGGTCCGAGCGGCCACAAGATCTCTTCTGCTATACGCCAGGCATTGTAGTGACGGCGAGACGCAGAGTCGTAGCAACATTTGATCTCGGCGGCGAAGGTGTTAGGCACCTCCTCGGACCGAAGGGGTCTCGGGCCGACGGCACGCGCTTCGGAATGGGTAAGGTATACGTGTCCGACAATGGTGGCTCAGGATGGGCTGAGCGGCACACGTTTCCATTCTGGCACGCTCGACCGTTCATAGCTGGTGGGCGGCTCTACATCCTTGGTCATGCCGGAGATATCATGATCACTGCCTCTGACGACGAAGGCGAGACGTGGAGCGCACCGGTTACTCTGACCTCGGAAATGAAGTGGCACGGGTCGTCCTGCAACGTGCATTACTCTGATCGGTACGTTTATCTCGCTTTGGACGAGCGGCGCGATCTCACAATCCAGGGATGGAATACAGCGGGTTTGGCACCGCGAGTTTTGCGAGCGGAAAGCGATTGCGATCTCCTGGATCCCAACAACTGGACCATCTCGGACGCGCTTGCGTTTAACGAAACAGTCTCCTCCGGTGACTTGGATTTCTTTGGAATTCCGTTCTATCGTACGCCGGCCCGAGCCCCGGCTGAGCTCGGACCGGGACAAGTGTGCGCGCCCATGGGCTGGCTTGAACCGAACATAGTCCGATTCCGCGATCCCGCACATTTGTGGCATGATCCGGATAACCGTACGTTGCATCTCTTCTTGCGCACGAACACGGGGGGAACGGGCTATGCTGCTCTGCTGAAAGTCGTCGAGAACAGTGATGGTCACCTGACTGCGGCACTTGAGACTGTGCCATCGGGTAAAAGGGCTCTCTTTGTCCCATTGCCTGGCGGTCATTTGAAGTTCTTTTTGCTGTATGATGACGAGAGCCAGCTCTTCTGGTTGCTGAGTTCACAGGCAACGGATTCGATGGTGCGCCTCACCCACATATCGCAGGACCGCCACAATTTGCCAAATAATGAGCGCCATAGGTTGCAGCTTCACTTTTCAAAGAACTGTGTCGATTGGTGTTTTGCTGGACTTGTAGCTGCGGGCAAAACCGAACGGCACGCTCGGAACTACGCGAGCATGGCGATTGACGGCCAAGATCTTCTTGTGTTGTGCCGATCAGGGGATGACGGGGCACACGACCCCCAATATACAAACCTGATCACGTTCCATCGCGTTAGGGACTTTCGCAACCTCGTCTATTGAACTTTCGGCATTCTGAGGAAGAAACATGCCCAGAAACTCGAAACCGATCGCCATCATCATACCCGCTCGGTATGCCTCGAGCCGTTTCCCCGGCAAGCCTCTCGCGCGAATCAATGGCCAGACGATGATCAATCGTGTCTGGTCTTTGGCCCGTGCTGTACCGGGGATAGATGAGATTTACATCGCAACAGACGATGCGCGCATCGTCGAGCATGTGCAAAGCTTTGGTGGAAACGTGCTGATGACTCCGGCCACATGCACGAACGGAACAGAGCGGGTGCTGAGAGCGGCCGGGATGCTCGCCACGACACCTGCCGTCGTGGTGAACCTCCAAGGCGACGCTGTGCTCACGCCGCCATGGGTGATCGCCGCTGTAGTCGACGAGATGCGTCGGGACCCATTAGTAGATATCGCTACTGCAGCCGTACAGATGGACAGGCGTAGCTATCACGCCCTGCGAAGCGCAAAAGAACATGGCGAGGTCGGAGGTACAACAGTAACGTTCGACCGGCGCCACAATGCCCTCTATTTCTCAAAATCTGTAATTCCGTTCGTTCGGAACGACGGATCAGGCAACGAATCTGATCTCTTGCCGGTCTTCCGCCATATCGGACTATATGCGTATCGCTACGAAAGCCTGCGTCGCTTCGCAGGTTTAGAACCGGGTACTCTGGAGCGATCTGAGATGCTTGAGCAGTTGCGCGCGCTTGAGCATGGAATAGCAATCCGTGTGGTCGAAGTCGACTATGACGGCCGCACTCATTGGGCCGTCGACAGTCCCGAGGATTTGAAACGCGTAGAGGCAATCATTGACGACGAGGGCGATCTCCTAAAGGTTCAGGCAACCTGAAGCCCTGAGTTCGGCGACAAGTATAACATAGCCTAGAGTTTTGGTCAGCGATGAAGCTTATCCTTAGCCGCCACGGGAATACGTTTGAATCCGGTGCAAAGGTCATGTGGGTTGGGCGCAAGACGGACCTCCCGCTCACGGCAGAGGGTTGCCGCCAGGCTGAGCATCTGGGCAATGCTCTTAGCCGAGCGGGTGCTATGCTTCGTGGAGTCTATTGCGGACCGCTGCGGCGCACGCGTCGGTACGCCGAAATCGTCGCGAACCAGATCGGTGGCACGCTCTCTCCGTGTGTGGACACGCGTTTAACCGAAATCGATTACGGGGCATGGGAGGGTTTGACCAGTCACGAGATCATAGTGCAATTCGGAAGGGAGGAGTTGGAGGCGTGGGAACACAGCAGCGTGTGGCCCGCCTCTTCGGGCTGGAGCCCATCCGAGACCAGTCTCGCACATGGAGCCTGGGCATTCGTAGAGGACCTCGCCCGAACGCACGGCGACGATAGTGTCATACTCGCTGTAACCAGCAACGGCGTGCTACGCTACTTCCTGAGGCTTGCGGAGAACGCGCCGAATGAGAAGACGGGCGGTAGACCTGGCAAGGTCGCAACAGGTAATATAAGCATTCTTGAGTCAAGGGATGGAAATTGCCGGATCCACGCCTGGAACATCGCTCCGGACCCGCACTGTTTCTCGCAGCTTTTTGGGGAGACGTCGTAGTTGAGCTCAACTACGCCTCTTGGCGCATGTGGATAGATCGATTTGCTGCGGTTTTTGAACGGCAAGGCGCACAACTGTTCGTGAACTTCTTCCAGCCCTCATTCAAACTGGCGGAAAGGGGCGTGACGGCGCCAGGTGGCTGCGGATTTCCCACGAGCCGATGGCAGGGTGTTGCCGGAGGGTGATAGCGCTTGCGTACCCTGGCGTCCGTTCGCGCGAAGCTGGCGCAGATCGCAGCGAGCTGGATCCTGTCAGACTGCTGAGCGACATGCGAGCCCGGTATAGATCCGGCCATGGCGCGCCTCCCCAGCCCGCACCAGGTCGCAGATCGCCTCATGGCCTTCATCCGGAACCCAATACCGCGGTCAGCTCGCCAGCGCGGCAAGGCGCTCAAGGCTCATGGCATCCCGTCTTCACCCGGTCACCTGCACGCCTGAGGACCAGATGGCGTCTCTGACATCCACCAGAAGAAACCGAAGTATGGCGCGACAATTTGGGGTTCTTCCTCATATTTGGTGCAGGTGCGTCGTTCCCTTGGTTGCCCCGTCTGTTTCTACGGTCGTTAGGCGGCTGCCAGCAGCCTGTTTCTCAGCAGCGGATACCCGGAGCGCCCATACATCTGGCGCTTGATGGTCTTGAGACGGTTAATCTGTCCCTCGACGGGACTGGTGCTCCAGGGCTGGGTGATTGCGGCCCGAACGGCCGCAATGTCACGGCCGATGCCTGCTGCAAGGGAAGCCAGTTCGCTGTCCGTGGCGTCCTCGTCCATTGCTCGAGGCCGGCATCATCGTCGCCGCGTATCAGTGCAGCGAAACGTCGAGCCAAGTCACCCGCCTTCAAGAGCTCCGGAGCGCAGTCATAGAGATGGCCCAAGAATTGCCCGGTCTGCTCATCGAGAGATGTTGGGTCTTCGCTCAGCAGCCATGCACAGTTCCGGCGCGATGGCGGCCGCCACCGCGACTTTGGTGGAGCGGTTGATGACCGCTCCTTGCGGGTGGCGGTCCACCTGTAGACGGTCGCCTTGCTGCCTGCAAAGCCGCGGCACTTATTCGCTCCACAGGTGCAACCCGTTGCGTTGGCCTTCCTGCCAGCGTCCTTCGAGATACTCCTGGAAAGGAGAGAACCGAGCGCGCGGGCGGCCGCCGGTGCTCGGGCTCCCCGCCCGCTGCAAGCCAGCGCTCGACCGTTCTCACGCTCATGCCGGTCCGGGGCGCGATCTGTCGCGGCGACATGCCGGAGGCGCAAATCAAGGACTTCAGCATAGAATTCACGGCGCTGGTTGCGGCGCGACCGGCGCAGGCCATCAAGCTTCGGGGAAGTCTCCACTGATGGTTCCAGATTGGCGTCGTCATCGCCACTCATCTCGGCCATCATCGCCTTTCCGGCGGCACTGACCGCTTTGCGATGGCGGCCGAGTGCCAGACGCAACGCTTCGCCCAGGTTCTGGAGAAGATGCCAGCGGTCGGCGACCTGCGTTGCATCGGGAGCACCGCGACGGGCGCCGTCAGCATAAAGGCCGGCGCGATCGCGAGCGATGACTTCGATGCCCGGATGACGTTTCATCCATGACGCGACCGTGTTGGCATTTCGGTCCGGCAACAGATCGAGGACGCGGTTGCGCTCCAGATCGCAGATGATCGTTCCGTAGCGCTGCCCCTTGCGGCAGGCCCAGTCGTCGATGCCGACCACCCGCGGCGCGTCCGGCGGCTCGAACCCGGCTGCGCGGATCATCCGCAGCAGCGTGTCGCCGCTTACCGGCATGGCGAGTTTGCGCGACAGGCGCGAGCCGGATTCACCGCCGACCGCGAGCCGATCGCCAACTGGCTCTCGCCGAGGCGGGCGGTGCGCCTCGCTTTCGGCTGCACCGTTTCCGGCAATCGTTCCGTAAATATCCGCTGACGGCATTGCGGATCGGAGCAACGGAACCGCCTGGCGTGAAGCCGGATTTCGAGAACCCGTCCCTGCCACGGCAGATCAGCCACCCGGCGCATGGAGTGGCTGTGGACGCGGCCGGTTCGGCAGCCGCAGGAGGGACAGCACGATTCTGTCGCCTTCGGCCGGGCTACAAGCACCACCTTGTCGGCCTGTGGGAGAATTTGGACAATCGAAAGCTCGGGCGAGACCAGCGAGCGGAAGGCATGGAGCACGGGCGAATCACCGGCGTCGACTGCGATTTCATTCGCACCGCCCGTGAATCCCGGCACCTGCACCAAATATGCGGAAGATCCCAATTTGGATGGGAACGTATTGCCTCACCAAAGAATGCTCCCGAGCAACTCTGCCGATGCCTTACCTGGGTGTTCCCCGTTGCCGTGACCTGTCACTCTGTCATTGCCTGGAAAGGCCGCCGCTGACGAATGTGGCGCGATCATCCCGCCCACCACATCCTGTTTCCGGAATATTGCCAAGCCATCGAAGATGCTGGCGTTCGGACAGGCTGACCCAGCTGCCGGTGGAGACCGCAGCATCTTTGCCAAGCCCCGGTTGTGGCCGCCTACCAAGCGATGCGTGGCGTTGCATTCATGACAGCGGTCACCTTGTGTCGCTGAAATCGGCGATGTCAGGCGCTTGGTAATCCCATCAGTTGATGGCGTATCTTGGTCTCGTGCCGTCGGAAAGCTCAACGGGCGAACGGGTCAATGCGTGGCGGGATCACCAAAGCGGCAAACTAACATAAGAGATCACGGTTCGCTCTCGCCACCCGACTTCTTCGCGACGCAAGCTAAAGGGTGCTCTGCGTCGTGCACCTTTGGCTCAAAAAGAAAGTTCCTGGCGCTTCGACTGCTCCCAGCGAGACGCCGATCGCCCGGCCGCACATACCGCAGATCGCAACTGAAAACCTCAACAACCTCGACCCGCGAGCCTGTCTCGCTGACGAGCCGCAGAGCAGTCTGCCGGAACTTTTGCCGTGGAGCTCGCACTCATCCGTCAGTGCAAAGGCCGGCTGACTGAGGGCCTCCCCAGCGGTTAGATTGGAATAAAATTGTTGCGAAAATTTTGAAAATTTTAATCCAACGATAGCGTGTTCTGAGCAAGTATACTCCTCTAAGCGGTTGATTTCTGCGAGAGGGCCCATCGGTCCCAAAGGGAGGCTTCGTGTGGGTGGGACGGGACGTGAACCGAAACCGCTTGATAATCGGAGCCCCAACTCAGAGAAGTACTTCAGTTTCGGTGGTCGATAAGTGCACCCCCACTGAAGTTACTGAAGCTGTTGTCCGTTCGCACCAGCGATCGGGCCGCCTGATCTGCCCAGGGGCAGGTCAGGCTGGGGAGCTTAAGGAGCAATAGAGATGAAAATCGTTCACTCGGAAGGTCATCGTAGTCACGACCCGCAAATGTTCATTTGTCACGGCAGGTTGGAGCCAAGCCCCGAACGGCCCGAACGCGCGGATGTGCTACTTGCGTCGGCCCTGGCCGCCGGACATGAGGCGCTGAAGGCGAAGCCAACGGACGCCTCGGCGCTGAGGCGTGTGCATACAGCGCGTTATCTCGATTTTTTGGAGAATGGCATCAATGAATGGCTTGCGCTGCCTCAAGCAGGTCCAGAAATCGTGCCTACTACACATCCCAACAGGTTTGCATCACGTTATGCAAGTCATATTATTGCGCGCGCCGGATTTCACCTCGCGGGCACGGGATCTCCCGTCGGCCGGGGGACCTGGGCGGCGGCTCGATCCAGCATAGATATCGCCCTCAATATTGGTAGTTTGATCGCGAGCGGCGAGCGGCGCGCGTACGGTCTCTGCCGCCCACCTGGTCATCATGCCTGCACGGACATGGCTTGGGGATTTTGCTACCTCAACAACATTGCGACGCTCGCCGAGTCACTACGGATGCAAGGAGCGGAGCATATTGCCATTCTGGATATCGACATTCACCACGGGAACGGGACTCAGCAAATCTTCTATGATCGTCCTGACGTTATGACGGTGTCTGTCCATGCCGATCCCGACGGATTTCCGATCTTCTTTAGCGGTTATGCGGATGAAGTTGGATCCGGTGCGGGAGCAGGCTTCAACCTCAATTTGCCGTTAAAGCTTGGCAGTGACGAGTCGGCGTTTCTCCATGCTATTTCGGTGGCCATGCGAAAGGTAAGAGATTTCGGGCCGGATGTCCTACTGGTTTCGCTTGGCCTCGATGCGTACCGCGCCGATCCCCTCAGTGTATTTGACGTAAGCACTGATGGCTTTCGGAGGGCTGCCGAGACAATCGGTTCGTTTGATGGACCTGTCGCCATGTTGCAGGAAGGCGGATATCCCTGTTCCGAACTCGGCGACAATCTTGTGGCATTCCTCGCTGCTATAGATGGCTAACCCCAATCGCACTCTTTTCGTCATCAGGGATGATCGGCCGTGGTAACTGGGGGAACAGGGGCGCACTAGACTATTTTACCAATTGCTTCTGACCATGTCCTCGATCCTGAGGCCGGCTTTCTTGTGGAATGCCATGTCGCGAACGCCCAAGGTCTTCGCAGTAGCCAGATTGTCGCGACTGGCAAAGCCGCCGTCGGCCGCCGCCTGCCGCGGCGCGTGACCATAGAAGGCGATGTGGCGTTCCAGCATCGGCAGCAATCGATCGCTGTCGCGCGGATTGCCCGCCTCGATCACCAGATCGAGGATCATGCCGCTCCTGCCAGAGGTCAGGTTGAGCTTCAAGCTGGAACTTCTATCTAGTCCGCCCTGAACAATGGCTAAGCCATTGACGCGGCAGTGCCGCAGCGACGGGAGGAAGTATCCGGTTTGGCGCCGCGAGCAGCGATAGCCAGCAGGATGAGCGCACGCCAAAGCGCTAGTGTGGCGAGGATGAGGCGCAGATTGTGGCCGGCGGCCACGAGCAGCGCATTGATGGCATCGCCAGCATGGCGATGCATGACTTTGCCATGTCTTCTGGAGAGCCGAGTGCGTAACGAAAGGCGCATGCTCGGTTCGGGGAGAGGCGGGAAGAAACCGGCCGCTGAAAGGCCGCGCGGCGCTTGCCGCCTACTCTACTGTCGCAGAGGGAGACGAGCGTCTGTGTAGTCGACGATACTGGAAAGACGGTGACCCAAAGAAAGGCGAAGTCCGATTCCGGAGCGTTGACGGATATGCTCCGTAAACGTGCGCCTCTCGCCGAGCGCATCGGATTTGAGACTGGTGCCATGTCCAGCTGGCTCTGGCACGAGCTAAAAAGGGTCGGGTTGCCGGTCGTCTGCATTGATGCTCGGCATGCAAAGGCGGCGCTTTCAGTCCGAATGAACAAAGAGCGATGAGAACGATGCCAGCGGCCTGGCCGAACTGGTTCGCGTCGGCTGGTATCGGGAAGTGAAGGTCAAGAGCGCAGAGAGTCAGGCCACCCGGTCCATACTCGTCGCTCGGTCAAGACTTGTGGAGATCCGTCGCGATCTCAAAAACCAGACACGATCCATGCTGAAGGAACATGGGCTGCAGTTCAGTCGATCTATTGGCTCATAGTTCCGGCGAAAGGTTGGGAACTGGTTGCTGACGGGCATCCACTTCGTGAAGCCGTGCTCAGACTTGTTGGCTGGATTGCCAGACCACTCGCCGGAAGCTGCGCCGCGAATAGCGCAGTGTCATCACGAACAGGCTGGGACGACGGTGCCGGCCGCTCTTGGGATCGATCGTCAGCGCGCCCTCGCCATAGTTGACCAGAGCCTCCTCAGCGGGGAGGAACTCAATACGATCAAACTACTTGGGATCGTTGTGTCGCGACGTGCGCACAAATCGCTTGCCGCTCTGATAGCTGGACGGAAAGCCAAATTGATCGACAAATCGTGGTAAATCGCCTCCGCATTTCGCTTCAGGCGGCGACGCATTCGCAGGCCGAGCGGGCCAGGCTGCTGGTGACCGTCGCTCCGGACGCCCCAAAGCCGGGTCGGGGTGGAGGAATTTGGTCCGCCGCGCTTGCCGAGCCGGTGGTCACTTCCCCGGGGGAATTTGCCTCCGCACCGGCCCGCTGCGCTCGACGTTAGGACGGTGAGTGCGGCGTTAGACGCAGCGCTCAAGAGCAAGGGGCCGCTGAGCCGTCCGCCTGGCAGATACTCGAGCGCGAGGTCGCCCGGGCGATCGGAAGCTATCACCTTCCTAATCTCAGGGTGGATATCGTTGGCCCAGTCGCCGGCCTCGGGAGGGAAGGACCGCAGAATCTCCTCCTATTCTTCGCCCGCGGCCGGAAATGGTGTGATCGACCAACCGATCAAATCGACGGCACGCTGAAGTATAGCCTCGGTCTGTGCAAGGTCGGGTGAAGCGACGACAACATGTCCGATGTAGTCGCGGTAATCGCCCTTCCTGATGATCTGCGTTTTGGATTCAACATAAAATTTGACCTCGACCACGCCTGGTACAGTAGCCGCGCGACTGCCGTTATCGATCCAATCGAGGATACCATCGCGATCAGGAACCAGCATCCGCGTGGCCGCAGCATGCGAACGCCTTCTGTGCAATTTGCATTGCTCGCCGATGATAAGTTTGACGTGCTCGTCGATTAGGTCGAGACCGCAAGCCAACTGAATCATTTGGGGATCTGGGGCGCCACCAAGACGCGGATTGACTTCAATGACGACTGGGCCACGCTTCGTCCACCGGAATTCAATGTTCGTTGGCCCCCAGCCAAGACCGAGAGCACGCAAACAGTTCAGCGAAACAGCGGCGATACACTTTTGCTCATCAGCCAGCGGGGCCGGAAAAATCACTTCACGAAATACAAAATGCGGCGGACCACTGAAGTCAGCGGCAGAAATCCCTATCACCTCATCGCCCATTATGTGACCGGTATATTGGGGGCCTTGGGCGAATTCTTCGACCAGTATCCTCGGTGAAGATCGCCATGTGTGCTTGCCGCCCAGCAGATAGGTCGTATGTTCGGCCACCTCATCGACATTGCTGCACAATCGGACACCAATGCTGCCGCTACCTACGGCTGGCTTAATAATCACCGGCAGTCCGATCTCCGCAGCAGAGCTTTCTACATCCGTCGCATTCGTGGCTAAGCGATAAGTAGGTATTGGAACGCCGGCCTCCGCGAGGAGCTGACGTTGAGTGAATTTGTCGCAGCATCGTTCAACGGATGCGGGATCCGGCCCCGGTAGATCGAAATGGCGGCAGAGCTTGCCAACTGTCGCTGGGACCAACTCGTCGTCGCCCGCAAATCCAGTAATTCCAGCGATGTCACAGGTCGCACGTAGCTGGGAACATTCGCGGATCAGCGCCTCAAGATCGTTTGTATCGACACGAATTGCCTCAATTTTTTCCCCCGAAACATAATCGTACTGAGTCGGATCAGCCGATAGGGTAATTGGATGAAGACCAAGACGCCTGGCCGCTTGGACGTATAGCAGACCGCTACCCCTTGGATGGCCTTCAACCATGATAAATGCTCTTCTTGCCATTGGCTGGTAACTCCGAGGTCGCGTGCTGTGCCGAGGTCCAAGCCCAAACCGGCATCAGCTTTTTAGCTTTGCCTGAACTCAGAATTTAGTACTAGGTACTATTATTGCCGCTGTGCGTTCGCAAATTTTCTGTGAATTTGTTTTAAGGATCAGTTGCAGCGTTATTGTTACCGGCGGTGTGGCACGGAGCGTCTGGATGAATTTCCGAAAGTGTGCGATGCTTAGGGGGCGCCGGGCTGTCTCTATTGCCCCCCGGATTGAGGAATGCTCGATTGAGTTCGAACACACGTTATCGGACACCCACGCGGCGGCTCGTCGTATCTATTTGTTCGGTGCTGTCACATTGATTGAGCGGTAAGGAATTGAGGTAGCAGCGAGCCCATGACTGTGAGTGCACCGACCTACAAGATGGGATGGTGCCGCCCTGCCCAGACAGCTCGCAATGTGACAAGGTCGTGGTGTTCAACGTTCGATGCACCAAGTGCTTCTGGCGAAGATCGCAACCAATGAAAGCGCGTCTGCCCGATCGTTTGGTCAACCTCCAGAAGACGGTCGAGGTCTTGCAGCCTTCAGTCGAAAGGCCTTCGATCAGCTTTTCCGCACGCCGACGAGCGATAGCGCGAGCCGCTCGATAATGTTGGCCGCCGGGAGCAGCGAATTTCGATTGCGGAACTCCGCCACAATGGCTCCAGCTATCGAAGCACCGGCGTCTGTTGTTGAGGCCTTCTCGATTGTCGTCAGCAATTCGCCGCTCTTCAACAGTTGAGTTTCGCTTCCGGGATAACCTAGCCGCCTTGATGCACGGCGATGAGGTTTTGGCGGCCTGAAGCGGCGATCTGGCCGCCGTTGCGGTGCTTTTTGGTAAGCCTCGTCAGGCGCCGGCGGTGATCCGTCGTGATGGAAGGCGGGGTTTGCAGGTTGCGGTCGGCGGGTTCGTTTCGGGGCGTCAGCGCCCTGCGGTTATGTCGCGAGCCGCGGGATGCGGTCGAGGGCGATGCGCAGAATACGCTGGTCGGGGCAGGATGTCGGCAGGTGCAGGCGGATCTGGGTTTTCATCTCGACCACCCGCGCGGCGATCTTGATGAGGCGCAATCGCAGCGTGTCGAATTGGGCGACGGCAAAGCTCGAGCGTTTGGGCATCGCAGCGCGCAGGCCCCACATCAGCCAATAGGCGCCGGCATGCAGGAACAGCCGGAACTGGTTGGCCGTCGCTCTTGTGCAGGATGTGCGGTCGGCGGTGAGATGCGTCTTCCAGGACTTGATGTGGTTCTCGGCCGCTCCGCGCCGGCAGTAGAGATCCTCGTAGAGCGCCTTGGCTTTCCCGCCTGCAAGATTGGTGACGATGAAGCGGGTGTCAGCACCTTGGGCGCCGACCTCGACGCGGGCGATGACGCACTCCACGCGGCTCCAGCTGGCGGCCCCGTCAACAAACGATGGAACTGCCGGTTTCCCGTGCCGCGCAACTGATGGCAAACTGCGCTCGACGGACCTTCGACTCGGCTCCCCATGTTGCTATACCTCTAGAGGCGGCTCCGAACGGAGATCTTATTCGGGATCGTATTGTCGCAATCGTGCAGCATCGCGCCGAACCTTTTCTCTGATCGAATCGGCGCCTTAGCCTCGACCCAAAAACATTGCTCCGCACTGAGCGCGAGCGAACTTTTAGGGGGAATAGCAAAACTTGTTAGATTGCCCGCAAAAGTTGCCGTGCAGACAAAATTCCGCCTTGACCTGCAGGTCTAGACTGCAGAATGTGCAGTCTGGAACTGCAATTTTGTCGTCGGATTCGCAGAGTGACAACCGCTATTGTTATCGACTGCCTGAAAGGCCAATCGGCGCATAGGCCTGTTTTGCTCGGCTTCGCGCCGGCAGACGTTCTTTATCGCTTGAGCTTTGCCGACATCCTCGATGAGGATAGCCGCCGCCGGGCTCGATCAGCAGAATATTCTTGTTAGCCATTGAGCACCGATCGCGGACGAAGAAGGGGCTTGTCGTCAGGCCCAAGAGCTATCGAGGACGGTGAGGGCCGCCGTACTCGTCAAGGGCGGCCATGCACAAGGAACGCGTTGCGTCGACGTGCTTGGGCAGCCGAACCAACCTGCAGTTCGGTTCGAGGCGCCCCGCTGGCCGCGTGAGATGCGCGGAACGGGTTGCATGATGGCCAGCGCAGTCGCGGCCTCACTTGCTCTTGGAGCGTCGCTGGAAGCGAGCATGCGCCAAGCCAAGCAACATGTTTTCGATGCGCTTGCCGGATCGAAGGACTTCGGGGCCGAAAAGCTGATCGTGCCGAACGCATCCAACGCTCCGATCAAGTCTGGGAGGCGATCCTGGTCTAGATGTTTAGTCCCAGACATGACGCCCTATCCGAGCGGTGACTTGCGAAAAGCTCCCCTATTCCCTGCGTCGTAAGAGTGCTGGTCTGTAGGTCCACAGCTGTGCAGGCGGAACGTTGCGAACGACGAAATCATGGTGAGACACTTTATCGGTCCGGCGTTTTGATCACTGGTGACAAAGGACCGTTAGGTGATTTGCATCACGGGTCTTCCAGCAAGGATGCGGGCCAGCAAATCCTCGAGCAAGGCTCTGCGCTGCTCCATCTGAAAGCTCAGTATTGCCTATGACACAGTCGAACTGCTCCCGCCCTGCTCCGCCAAGACCCCACTCAGCGCGAACGCATCGCCCAATCGAAAATTCACGCCCGGAAAACCTCGCGACAGGGCGCCGATAGAACCTTGGAATATTCGACCGACACCAGCTGCTGCGGCTTGATGCCTCTTTCCAGGGATGTCACATTCGAGTTCGGGCGCTCTCGCCGTTCGAGCACCAGGCTGGGAAGACCATGACGCAGAGGTGCCGCCGGCGCTCCGCTCTTACTTGGTCAGAACTGGCCCTGCTGCTATTCGGCCTTGTTTACCGGCAACGGACTTCAATAAAAACGCAGTGGCTCTTGTTTATGATTGGATCGGTCAACGGCACAGCTGCTGAATTCTGGGAGGCGATTTGTGTGGCTCTCAACGCCTCACAGAATCAGTTGCTCGATCGAAGTGCTCGTCTACCTGATCGAAACGGGTGCCAATGCCCTCGAAAGGCTGGCCTCGCCGCGGCCGTAAGTCGCCGGATTGTAATTGACGAGCGTGTCGGTCCTAGCGGTGTCCAGCAACTGATTAGTAATCTGTGTCGGAGTTGCTGACGTGAACTTGCTGCCAAGTATGGCGGCATAGCCTGCAACCACAGGTGCCGCATAAGACGTGCCGTATAGGCCAGTGTTGTCACCCTCGACACCCACGGTCAGGAACTGGTTCCGCACCTCGGCGTTTGAGCCGGGATAATTCGAGTATCGGGCCAGCCGCGTCTTGTTCCCGGGAGTGCCATTGTGGTCGAGCGCACCCACGAAGATTGCCGATGGCGCCCCGATCAGCCCGAGGGTTAGCTCATCGAAATCCCCTTCATGCGGCCTACCTACCTCGTTGCTGCGGTTGTCGGCACTCTTTGCGACGATGGCAGTGCCCGCCCAGGCGGCATCGACGATCGCCTGCTCGCGCGGATGCTGGCTCAGTGGCTCTATAGTGCGGTAGCTCGCATTGATGATATTGAGGCCGTCCTGCAGCCCGATCGAAGGCCCCTCGAGATAGTCGTACTTGAATATGTTTGCGCCAGGGGCGACCATGCCGGCAATTTCAGCGACCCAATCTCCATGTCGCTGCCTCTGCGTACCGCGACCGAGGTCTGCATCAAATGGCTGTTCCTTGAAATCATCTATGACATTTATCGATACGCCGGAACCGATAAAGCCTGATGTCCATGCTTCACCAATGTCTGGGCTCATCCAGCAGAATGTGCCGTCGGCATTTTGTGGACAGCCCGAGCTACTGCTTTCCGCGGCTGGATTACCGGTCGTTCCTTTGCGGCTGATACCGGCATCGAGATCACCCGCGAAACCGGGTGCAGCCAACAGGCATGCTATAAGACCGACAACGAAACCTGCCGGGAACAATTGTGTTTTGTGCATAATCAACTTCCTGTCTGATTGTTCTTCATCAATGAAATTTACGGCCTTGCCTTTCACCATCGCTAAAATTCACCCCTGAACCGAAGGTCGAGTTTCCATCGGCTTGGCTTGAGGTTTGTCATGTATTTCAACGTGTCCGAGGGCCGCAGTTGCGAGGCGGCCAGACGGCAATTCACTGTATGGAAGCCGCCGAGGGCGCCATAGTCAGCCGTGCAAGGTCGTTCCGTCAGGTTCCCGCCCAAAATCGAACTGACGGTGAGAGAAAGCGTCGTGGACGGCGTCGGTCGCTTTTGCAGAATAAAGCCGAGTTTCACACCTGGGTCGATTCGGACCTTTTCGGCGCGTTGGCCGGTGCTCGCGCCCCACAGGAGACCGAAATCATCCGACAGCTGCGTCAACATTTCAAATCGCATGTCGATCCATCTGCTGTGGTACCACTTGTCGAAAGACACTTTGGTACCACCCGACAGCTCGTATCCGCCTTGCCCCAGATGGTTGGCGGCCGCGGTTAGCTCCGAACCCTGGTAAATGCCGACAAGGCTGGTCTCCTGTCCGTTCGCAGTCATAGCGCTGACGAAGAATGCCATCACGAACAGGACGTAGCTCGCCAACCGTATGCACATCTGCAGCGCCCATTGTTGGACCCGCCAGCAAATCATGTAAACCCTCGCCGCATCTTCAACCGCACGGAGGCTCTAGCCGCAGACGCAGGGCCGCCAGCGGGCAACGTATTCATTCGCAACAAATCTGTGATCCTCCGTCCTTCAATTTTGTCGAGCCATCTCTTCGCTCTTCCCTGGCAAGCTGCTCCCGCCCTATCGAAGAAATTCAGCGAAATTCGTGCCAATCTATATGACGGTGTAAGGGGAATGGATTATACGTTTGTTTTCAGCGGCTTAGCCAAAAACGTCCAAGATGCCGGCCAACAAGGCTGTGTCGTCAAACCGACAAAGCCGACACAATTGTCGGATGTCGCCGAACACGCGGAGTGTGAACCTACCCGCATGGGCGCAGCAAAGCTCCCTTCGCGCTCCGGCCATCGGAGAGCCCTCGAGCCGGCCTTCAGATTACTTCGACGCAATTCTCTTCAGCTGGGCATCGCGCCGCCCAATTTGCAGTCTGAACGCGAGTACGTCTGAAAAAACCAGGTGCATGGGCTACTGCCGGCGCACCTCGTGCGAAGTGCCCGCATGCCGATCTGTTCAACAGTCGGGGTCGCGCCTAGCTCGAGCGGCAGGTGCTTCCCGAGTGCCTGTCGCCGCCACATCCGATCGCCTTGTAGCCGCGTAACAATTATGCTGTAGGAGTGTGAAAGAGCAATATTTTCAGAATGACAGGCGCGAATCGAAAGATGCTCCTCTCCGCGATCTTGAATTGGTGAGCGATCAGAGGTCAGCAAATCGGAGTCAGCGGACCTGCGATTTTCCCACGGCAACATGCAATGCGATCGAGAGGGGTTATATGGACCCAACTCGAGTAACGACAGCAATGGCCTTTTGAGATAGGTTTGGGACACCGTGGTATTGCGCGAACAGAGTGTGTCGAGGAACCGAACCAATCCACAGAAATATTTTGTTGGTAGTTTTGTTGGCCAGCCCGGCTATAGCGTAGGCCTAACAATTTGGAAACAGAGCGAGTTTTCCGTCGCTTGGATTCCGCCTCTGGGCACCATTTTCCCAAGGTCCGTTCTGGACACACCCCATCGCGTCGCCGCCTGCATCGCCAAGTGGAATCACTTTGCGCACATTAGCCCGCAGACGGATTTAATTTGCTTGGCCACCCCTCAACCCTAGGGCAAACTGCCTGCCGGGGCTGCAGGAGGTGAAATGAGAGCACGCGCAGCAACGCTTGGGGATCTGGAGGATGTCTTTCGCGGTCTGTCCAAGCGGATGTCGGACGAATACGCGGCGGCCGGCAAGGACAGCAAGATCGCCTACGACAATCTGATGATGAATTTGAAGGAGGGCCGCGCGCACGCGCTTGTCGAGGGCGACAAGGCCGTGGCAATTATCGCCTGGCATGAGAACAGCGACGCCGCCGACACGCTGTTCGCCGCACGGGAAGACTTCTTCCGTGCCGCGACCGTTCGCTTCTGCAAGCGGCATATCAAGCACATCCAGGCGCTCGCCGGCAACCTCGCCATCCACTCGCGCAGCTGGCTCCAGGGGCCGGATGTCGCAAGATGGTTCGGCGTTATCGGCTATGTCGAGCGCGGCCGGGAGAACGGCGCCACTTTGTTCGAGCTGCCGCCGGCTCGCGGATAGGCAATCGCGGGATATTGCCTGGCAAGCTTGCAGTTTCGAGCGCTCTCCCAGGAGGGCGCGAAGAGACTCTGCCACCAGCCGTCCTGGCAGAAGCTGTGAAACGTGCTGCCGTTGATTTCCAGATGTTTCCTGCGACTATCGGCACGCACGCTTGCGGTGGATAGAGGTCGAAACAATGCATCTGGACTACTCCGATCACGTCTTCGTCGATCTCGTGCCCGAGCAGTTCGGCCCGTCGGAAACCATCGTCGCGCGTTATCGCGGGCTTGTCGCCACCGCCTTTCGCTACCGATCCGGCGTTGCCGGGCTTCGGATCAGCAACGCGAAGGGCGAAATCGTCATGCTGCCGTTCCAAGGACAGCAGATCTGGGACGCGACCTTCCTCGGCCGCTCCCTGACCATGCGCTCGATGTTCGATGAGCCGGTCGCGACCCGCGACTATCTTTCCAACTACGGCGCGTTCTTCATCCACTGCGGCGCCACCGCAATGGGAAATCCGGGGCCGGATGACCGCCACCCGCTTCACGGCGACCTGCCAAATGCGCCTTATCAGGATGTGCAACTGATCGCCGGCGGCAATTCCGAAGGGCCTTTCATGGCGCTGACGGGGCGCTGCCGACAGACCCTCGCTTTCAGCCATGACTATGTGATGGAGCCCACCGTACGGCTGCAACTCGACGCCAGCAGCCTCGCCGTCGACATCGTGATCGAGAACCTGAAACGCTCGGCCATTGAGTTGATGTACCTGGCGCACATCAATTTCAAGCCGGCCGATGGCGGGCGCCTGGTCGACACCGTAGCGGATGATTCCGCGGACATTGTCGTGCGCCAGACGCTGCCGCCCTTTTTCACACCGAGCGAAAGCTATCTTGCCTACCGCGATGCCGTTGTCGCCGATCCTTCGCGGCATCGCCTGCTGACCAAGGGCGAGCCGATCGACCCAGAACTCGTGCTGACGATGAGGGCTAAGGCGGACCCCCAGGGCTGGGCGCACGCCTTGCAGGTCCATCCGGACCGTACGGCGGATTTCGTCAGCTTTCGCCCCGACGAGCTCAATTATGCCGTCCGCTGGATCACGCGCGGCGCCGACCAGGACGCGCTTGGCCTCGTGCTGCCGGCCACCGCCGAACCAGACGGCTATCTTGCGGCCAAGGAAAGAGGCCGCCTGGTTCGCGTCGCACCCGGGGAAAAATTCCGCTGTGCCCTGCGTTTTGGCGCTATGGACGCGGACGCAGCCACACAACGAGAACAAGCCATTGCAGCGTTGAGAGGTGAAGGCCGTTAGTCGCAAGCCCTCACCGCAAACGCTGCCTGAACCGCGCGATTGACCGTGACCGGCAGGATCGACATGTGGTTTTCGCCAGCGTGCAGCTCGAAGCGCGCACGCACGCCCGGGAGAGCATCAAGCCGCTGCGCCATTGCCCGCGCGAATTCGTCGGTGCGTGTTATCTTCTTCTGCTGCAGGCGCTTTTCCTCGTCCTCGGCGCCAATCTGGAACGGCGCCAGCTTCTCGGTCTCGTACTCGCCGGCCGACAGGATCACGGTCGCCGCCAAACCAGCGGGGATGGCGGCCTCGAAGGTTTCGAGAAAGCGGTCGATGGCACGCTCTTCCCAATAGATGGCGGGGCTCGCCGCGATCCAGGTCTGGAAGGCAGACGGCCGCGTGAACAGGGCATAGAGCGCAAACAGACCACCGAAAGAATGGCCGTAAAGCGCCTGGCGGCTAGCGTCGACCGTGATCCGACTGGCGACCCACGGCTTCAACTCGTCCTCAATGAAGGCAAGGAACTCCCCTGCCCCACCGGTCCGGACTTCGGGCGTGCCCTCATAGAAGGGCGGATAGGTCTTGCCCGGCGGCGGGCCGAGATCCCATGAGCGGCGCAGCGGGTCATAGGCGCCCTCGACGGGATAGCCGATGGCGACGATGACGCCCCAGCCGACATTGCTGCCCGTTGGATAGAAGGCCTGCGCGCGCATGGCGTCGACCGCCGTGCCGATGACGGCGTTGCCGTCGGTCATGTAGAGCACAGGCCAGCCGGCTTCTGGCACCGGCCCGGACGGCACATGCAGGAATATCCGCCAGGGGGCGCCGACCTGCGCCGGGACAAGATCGTGGACCGTGGTGTCGGCGATCAGAGCTGGCGTCGACTTGGGCATCGATATCTCCACAAGGGCAAAACGGTCAGCGGCGGCGCAGCAGCCACATCAGCACCGGGCCGCCGATCAGTGTGGCGACGAGACCGGCCGGGACCTGGCGCGGGAAGATGGCGGTGCGGCCCACCCAATCGGCGGCGACCATGATCAGCGCGCCGGCGAGCACCGCGCCCACGGCCTGCGGCAGCGCACGGGAGAGGCCAAGGCGACGGGCAAGGTGCGGCGCGATCAGGCCGATGAAGGTCAGCGGACCGACGATCAGGGTCGAGGCTGCGGTGAGTGCCGCGACCACCAGCAGCACGAGAAGCCGCGTCCTCTTCAGGTCAATGCCAAGGCCCTGCACAGCGGCGGGGCCAAGCGGCAGGATGTCGAGCCAACGCATGAAGAAAGGCGCGAGCGCGAAGAGGCAGACGGCGATGCCACCGGTGAGCAAGGCGTCACCGACATCGACGCCATAGGTCGAACCGGTCAGCCAGTTGAGCAGCAGCATGGCACGCGGATCGCCGGTGGCGGTGAGCACCAGGATCAGCGCGTCGAACAAGGCCGTCAGAGCAACGCCGGCGAGCAGCAGCCGCTCCGGCGCATAGGCGGCACGACGGCCGATCGCCAGCGTCACCAGCAAAGCGGCGAAGGCGCCGATGGTTGCCGCCGCCGTCTGAACCGGGCGCCCGGCATCGGAGAGCGCAAACAGCGCCACCATCATGCCGAGCGCAGCACCGGCGCTGATGCCAAGCACTTCGGGGCTCGCCATCGGATTGCCGGTCAGCCGCTGCATCATCAGCCCGGCAAGCGCCAGCATCGCCCCGGCGCTCAGCGCGGCAAGCACGCGGGGCCACCGCCACGACAGCAAAGGCTGCAGCTCGTCGCCGAAGGCGAAGGTCCAGCCATGCGGGCCCGGTCCATAGAGCAGGGCCAGCCCGAGCAGCAAAAGCAAGGCCAGGCCGATCGCCGTCAGCATAAGGCCGGGCCGGCTTGCGCGCGGCAGGCGCGCGGCCATCAAGGTCGGGGCTTCCGAGCCCAGAGCAAGGCGCGGCAGCAGCCAGAGAAGCAGCGGCGCGCCGAGAAGTGCTGTAATCGCTCCGGTCGGCAGCAGGTCGCCTTGCGGCCCGGTGGCGATCTGCACGGCCTGGTCGGCAGCCCACAACAGCGCCCCGCCGATCAGCGGCGCCATCACCAGTTGCTGGCCCAGCCGCCGGGCACCGCCGATGCGCGCGAGCGTCGCCGCGGCCAGGCCGACGAAGCCGATGACGCCGACAGCGGCAACGACAAACGCGATCAGCGCGACGGCGGCCGCCAGTCCGGCGAAGCGATAGGCGCCGAGCGGCACGCCAAGACTGCGCGCGCCTTCATCGTCGAGGCCAAGCAAGGTCAGTGGCCGCACTATGAAGAAGATCGCAAGCGCAGCAGTGCCGATGCGCGGCAACAGCCACAGCGTCGTCGACCAGTCCTGCTGGCCGAGCGAACCGGCGCCCCAGATGAACAGGCTGGCCAGCCATTCATGCCGCAGCACAATGAGAGCGGCACCGATGGCGCCGGCATAAAGGCTGACGACAAGCCCCGCTAGCACCACCGAAAGCGGTGACAGGCCTTTGTGCCAGGACAGAGCTATGACGGCGGCAAGGGCAACGAATGCGCCGCCCAGCGCCACCCATTCGCGGCCAAAGGCAAGCAGCGACGGCGACAGAAGCGTTGCTAGTGCCAGCGCCAGATAGGCGCCGGCCGAGACGCCGACCGTTTCGGGCGAGGCAAGCGGGTTGCGCAGAACCTGCTGCAGGACGGTTCCGGCAAGCCCGAGCGCCGCACCGCACAGAAGGCTGACGGCAAGCCGAGGCAGGAAAGCATAGTGGACGAGCACCTGCCGCATGTCGGCGATGTCGGGGGCGGCGAGCGATTGGAGCCAGAGCGCCGATGGTAGCTGCACGGTGAGGTTTGAGACGGTTGCCGCTGACGCTGCCGCGAGCAGCACCGCGCAAAGCAGGATCGCGCCTACCGGCTGATTCCTGAAAAAGCTCCACGCGGAGGCCCGGCCGGCCGACGCATGCTTCCCCCCTTGGGCAATGGCCGCAGCATCCTCAGCCACGGGCGGCCTCCACAGTCATCGCAGACGCCAGGACCCGAGCAAAACGGGTGGCGGACGGAAGGGCGCCGAACATATGGACGGCGGGAAGACGCATGATCGAGCGGTTGCGCACGAAAGGCATGGCGTTCCAGACCCGACTTTCGGTCAGCGTGCCGCCCGCGCCCTCGGGCAAGGGTTCGAGATAGGCGAGGCGAGCGTCGCTGGATGTCGCCAGCCCGTCGATACCGACGGTCGAAAACCCCCAATAATTGGTCTCGGCCGTCCAGGCGTTGGCGAGCCCGATGCGATCGAACACCTCCTGAAACAGACTCTTCTTGCCGTAGACGCGCACATTGCGCGGATCCATGAAGCTGACGACATAGATCGGCCGCGCCGAAAGCGGCGCCAGCTGCCGGCGGACTTCCGAAAAATACGCATCTGTCGCCGCGATCAGCGCTTCGCCTTCGCTTTCCTTGCCGACAAGCCTGGCAAGCTGGCGCGTCGCCTCGAGCGCGCGCTGATAGGGCTGCCCGGCCTCGGTATAGAGCCCGATCGTCGTCACCGGCGCCACGCGTTCGAGCAGCGGCTTGATGCCGTCGAGATACGGCATGGACAGGATGATGTCGGGCCTGAGTTGCTGCAGCAATTCGAGATTGGGTTCGAGCAGCGTTCCGACATCGGCGATCTCAGGCGGCAGCGGCGGTTCGACCACCCAGGTCTCCCAGATGTCGCGACCGGCAATGGCAACCGGGCTGACACCGAGCATGAGCAAGGTCTCGGCCAGGCCGTCATCCAGGCAGACGATGCGCAACGGTTTCGCCGTGGCAGATGGCGATGCAATTGCGGCAAAGGGCAGAACGAAAAGTCCCAGCGCGCCGCGCCGGGTGATCCGACCGCGGAGACGGTCGGCCCTGTGGGATTCAAGGGCTGCCATCATCGCGCAGCGCCTGTGCGGAAAGCCGGCTGGGCGTGGATTTCAGGCACGGGTTTTCTCCAAAACGACGCATTCAAAAATCTGGCTGCCGGCAGCCGATGGTCGGTTGACTATGAAACATGACTTCCATAGTCAACATTGAAGATGACTAACCGAGTCAACAAATTTAAATTGGCGCAAGGCGAAACGGTCCTGCGCGCATTGCGGGCAGTGAGGGTATCAAGATGCGGTTGAGTGCATATCGTGCGGCGCGGCGGCGAAGCCGGACCCGGGGCCTCGTGGTCGCATCGCTTTCGACCCTGCTTTGCACCCAAGCCCTTGCGCAGGAAGCCGCGACCGAGCTCAACCCGATCAATGTCGAGGGACAGAGCGACAGCCCGGTCGGACCGGATGACGGCTACATCGCCAAAAACACCACCACCGGCTCGAAAACCGACACGCCGCTGAAGGAGATTCCACGCTCGATTTCGGTGGTGACCCGCAAGCAGCTCGATGATCGCCAGCCAGGGCAGCTTGAGGACGCCTTGTCCTATCTCGCCGGCGTCACCATCTCGCCATGGGGCGTCGACGATCGCTTCGACCAATGCCTGATTCGTGGGTTCGACCTCTGCACGTCGGCGATCTATCGCGACGGGCTGCCGCAGAAAGTGATCGATTTCTCAGGCTTCAAGATCGAGCCCTACGGGCTGGAGCGAATCGAAGTCTTGAAGGGGCCATCCTCGGTGCTCTACGGCGAGAACGAGGCTGGCGGCATGGTCAATGCCGTCACCAAGCGGCCGACTGACAAGCCGATCTATGACGGCTTCCTCAGCTATGGCAGCTTCAACACCGTCGAGGCCGGGCTGGATATAGGCGGCCCGATCGACGATGCCGGCGTGTGGTCCTACCGGCTGACCGGCCTGGTTCGCAACGGCGCGCTCGAAACCGACTATTCCCGCAACGACCGCATCTTCGTCGCGCCGGCGCTCAAGTGGCAGCCGGATGCGCAGACCTCGCTGACCGTCCTGGCCAACTACCAGTGGGACAGGCTGACGACGAATCAGTTTCTGCCGGCGCAGTATGGCAATCTGCCGCGCAATTTCTTCACCGGCTCGCCTGACTTCGACCGCTTCGATGCCAACCATGGTTCGATCGGCTACCAGTTCAGCCATGAGTTCGACGACCATTGGACGGTGCGGCAAAACCTGCGCTACTCGCAGCAGGAAACCGACTACCGGCAGCTCTATTTTGGCGAGTGGCTTGGCGGCCCATACATCGGCGCAGACGAACATACGGTGCAGCGCACGCTGTTCACCGTGGATGAGACGGCAAGGCTGTTCAACGTCGACAACCAGGCCGAGTACAAGGCTGACTTCGGCGTGGTCGAAAACAAGCTGCTGTTCGGTCTGGATTACAGCAGACAATCGGTCGACGGGCGCAACGGCTACGGGGCGGGTCCGCCGCTGGACACCCAGAACCCTGACTACTCGATCCCTGTCACGCCGCCGAGTCTCATCATTACGGATCGCGTGGAGACGATCGGCCAGGTCGGCCTCTATGCACAAAACCAGTCCAAGATCGCCGACCACTGGGTCCTGACAATCGGCGGCCGGCAGGCCTGGATCGACCACACCAATTTCAACCGACTCGACGGTGCAGGCAGCTACGATCAGAAGGACCATGCCTTCACCGGCAATATCGGCATCGGCTATCTCTTCGACAACGGCCTGACGCCCTACGCCAGCTATGCCGAATCCTTCACCACCAATATCGGCCCGACCCAGTCCGGAGACGCGCTGCTGCCCTCGTTGGGCAAGCAGTATGAAGTCGGCTTGAAATACGAGCCGACCTTCTTCCCCGGCTTCATCACCGCTTCGCTGTTCGACCTGCGCAAGACCAATGTGCCGACGGCAGCAGCCAATCCCGTCTACCAGGTCCAGACCGGAGAAGTCCGCCATCGCGGCCTGGAGATCGAGGCCAACGCAGATCTGGCTTCCGGCCTCAGCATGACGGCGGCCTACACCTATCTCGACGCGGAGATAACCAGCGATGCCGCCGCCGTCATCGGTAACCGCCCGGCCAGGGTGCCGGAACACCAGGCATCGCTGTGGGCCAACTATGAGGTTGGCAGCGGCGTGCTCGAGGGCCTGAGTGTCGGCGCCGGCGTGCGCTATATCGGCGCCAGCTTCGGTGACAATACGAACACGGTTAACGTGCCCGGCCACACGCTGGTCAACGCAGCACTGCGCTACAAGAAGAATGGCTGGCAGGCAGCGCTCAATGTCTCCAACCTGTTCGACAAGACCTACTATTCGACCTGCTATGAGGCCGGCAGCAATGCCGACCTCAGCTGCATCTATGGCGAAGGCCGCGTCATCAAGGGCAGCCTCAGCATGAAGTTCTGATGCATGCCGCTCGGCTGCCCCGACTGGCAGTGATCTGGCATGCAGGATCTGAAGCGCGCCGCATGAACCTGTGACGACGCGACGCGTCCAGAGCCGCGATTCGACGCGGTCCTGTCCTCCGTCCGGGTGGCGGCAAGCCGATTCGCACCGCCACGGCCGCGTGCGACGTCCCGCTCGCCGAAAATCGCTGCCCGCGAAGCGCAATCCACGTCCCGCATCATTTTTCCTCCACGAATGCATTCCAGGATGATGGTGCCACGACCGCCTTCGGGCCGGCGCGCTCTGGATTGGATTGCCTGAAAAAGGCAACGAATCAAAAAACCGGCGGCGGTCGTCGCCAGAAGGTGTAGAAGACCGTACCAAACGCATTGAAGGGAGTGCGATCGGGTTGCGCTCGGCAAGGCTTGATGGTTTGTTGCCGCTATACGGAGAATGAATGATGCGAGAGCCTGCCGGTCAAGACGAATACGGGTCGACGAACCCTTTCGATCCGGACGATCTGCCAACCTTGAACGCAATCGGCCCGAGCATGGGAAGCGGCAATGATTTCGAGAGATATGCCGTTGCCGTGATCATCGTGTTCGGTGCGCTGATCATTGGCGGGCTGATGGCCGCATCGATGGTCTTCGGGCACCGCAACGGCTTCCTCTTCGCGCTTGGCGGCGCCACGTCCGCCTGGATATCCGGAAACGCGCTGCTGCTCGACCGGCCGCGTATCTATGCGCTGTTCGTCGGCATTGCCGCCTTGATGCTGGTTGCGTCCACCCTCACGCTGGTCTTGTGACGGTCGCATCGGTGTGATGCCGATCCACTTGAGCAGCGGGCGATCAACCCGAATCGCCACGCTGCACCAAGCTTTTCCTCCGAGCTATCAGTATCCGAGCGCCTCGCCAGAGGCCGCGCGGCTGTCGATGGCGCCGTTGTAGCGCGCGCCGCTGCCCTTCTCGATTTCCGCCAGGCTCTTGCCGCCGACCAGGATGCCGGCCGCCTGCCCCCAGGTCTGGTCAGCGAGATCGAGGTGATATCCCATGTCGGCCAGCAGCTTTTCTGTGTCCGGCGACAGGCCGAACGGCTCGACATAAACCTTGTCGGGCAGCCATTGATGGTGGATGCGAGGCGCGTCGATCGCCTCCTGGATGTTCATGCCGTGGTCGATGACATTGACGATCGCTTCCAGCGTGATCGTGATGATGCGCGAGCCACCCGGGCTGCCGATGACCATGAACGGCTTGCCGTCCTTGGCGACCACGGTCGGGCTCATCGACGACAGCGGCGTCTTCTTCGGCTGGATGGCGTTGGCCTCGCCCTGGACAAGGCCGTAGAGATTGGGCACGCCGGGTTTCTGGGTGAAATCGTCCATTTCGTTGTTGAGCAGGATGCCGGTGCCGTCGGCGACGACGCCGGCTCCGAAGGAGCCATTCAGCGTGTAGGTGACCGCGACCGCATTGCCTTCATCGTCGATGATCGAATAATGCGTCGTCTCCTTGCTCTCGCCAAAGCCCTTCGGCATCAGATCCTGCGACACGCCGGCCCGGAACGGGTCGATCTTGTCGCGGATATCCTTGGCATAGGCCTTATCAAGCAATTTCGAGACCGGATTGTCGACGAAATCGGGATCGCCGAGCGCGGAATTGCGGTCGACATAGGCATAGCGCATCGCCTCGACCATGACATGGACCGTCTCAGCCGAACCGGCACCGAGGTAGGATAAGGGATAGCCCTCCAGAACGTTGAGGATTTCGCAGATGATGACGCCGCCGGAGCTGGGCGGCGGCGAGGAGGTGATCTCGTAGCCGCGATAGGTGCAGGTCACGGGCTTGAGTTCGCGCACCGCATATTGCTCGAAGTCGGGCTTGGCGAGAATGCCGCCCTTGGCGCCGCTCGCCTTGACGATGGCATCGGCGATGGCGCCTTTGTAAAAGGCATCCGTACCCTCTTCGGAAATGGCGGCGAGCGACGCCGCGAGGTCGGGCTGGACCAGCCGTTCGCCGATGCCATAGGGCTTGCCGTCGGGTTTCAGGAATATGGCGGCGGCCGCGGGGTCCTTCGCCAGCCTGTCGGCGCTGCCGGCAAACGAGGCGGCGTCGCCCTGGTTGAGGATGAAGCCGTCCCTGGCATAGCCGATTGCCGGCGCCATCAAATCCTGGCGGGACAATTTGCCGTATTTTTCGCGGGCCATCTCCAGACCGGCCACCGAACCCGGCACGCCGACCGCAAGATAGCCGTCGAGGCTGGCCCCCTTCACCGGGTTGCCGTCCTTGTCGAGATACATGGTTTTTGTCGCCGCCAGCGGCGCCCGCTCGCGAAAATCGAGAAAGGTCGACTTGCCGTCCTTGAAGCGGATGGTCATGAAGCCGCCGCCGCCGATATTGCCGGCATTGGGGTAGACGACCGCGAGCGCATAGCCGACGGCAACCGCCGCATCCACAGCATTGCCGCCCTTTTTCAGCACCTCGATACCGACTTCGGACGCCAGATGCTGGGCCGTCACCACCATGCCGTGCTCGCCCTTGGCTGGCGCAGGCGATGCGGCGAAGACGCCCGTCAACGGCGCGAGGGCGAAGGTGATGGAAAGACTGGCGGCGATCAATGTCCGACGGTTGAGAGGCATGGCGGTTCTCCGGGCGGGGGACGCCTAGAAGACCGTGTTGGACTGATCGAGTCCACTAACAATTAAGGGAGCGTGAGAAAGAGCCCCCTCACCCGGATTGCCAACTGAATTGCGAAGCGCAATTCGAGGCAATCCGACCTCTCCCCGAGGGGAGAGGAGGTTGTCAGCGCTGACGTCAGTCTCTTCTCCCCAGCGGGGGTGAGGCGTGGTCCGCGCGGCGGGCCAAAAGCCAACTGCTTGGCTTTTCGAACAACGAACGCCCGGAGGGCGGTGGCCGCAAAGCGGCCGGGTGAGGGGGCCGGCTCGGGCTCAGACAATGCCGCCCGAGCCACCGGCGACCGCGGGACGTTCCGCAGCGACCTTGGCGCGGTAACCCGCCGCCCTATAGGCCGCGACCGGATCAATGGCGCCACCGGTCTTCAGCCGCGCCATGGCCAGGATCGGCTCGACATCGGTTCGGTAGGCGGCTTTCAGCGTCTGCGTCGCCATCAGCGCGTCATTACTGTCCTGAAAACCTTCCAGCGCCTTGCGGTCGACGAGCAGCGCCTGCGCATAGGCGCGCTGCACCTCGACCGCCGACAGCATCAGGCTTTCGATCGGATCGGTGACGTTGTGACTCTGGTCGAGCATGTGCGCCGGATCGAAACCCTCGGTGCCGGACAGTTCGGCATCGACCAGTTCGTTGAAGACGAGGAACAGCCGGTAGGGGTCGATCGAACCGGCATCGAGATCATCGTCGCCATATTTCGAATCGTTGAAATGGAAGCCTCCGAGCTTCTTGAACTGGATCAGCCGCGAGACGATCATCTCGATGTTGACGTTGGGGGCATGGTGGCCGAGGTCGACGAGACAGAACGCCTTGTCGCCCAATTCCCTGGCGATCATGTAGTTGGTGCCCCAGTCCTGCACGACGGTGGAATAGAAGGCCGGCTCGTACATCTTGTGCTCGCTGAACAGCTTCCAGCCGGCGGGCAGTCCGGCGTATACCTCTTTCATGGCGTCGAGATAGCGCTCGAACGCCTTGGCGAAATTGACCTGGCCCGGGAAGTTCGAGCCGTCGCCGATCCACACCGTCAGCGCCTTGGAGCCCAGCGTCTTGCCGATCTCGATGCATTCGAGATTGTGCTCGACCGCTTGCCGCCGCGTGCCGGCATCGGCATGCGACAGAGAGCCGAATTTGTAGGAAAGCGCTTGGTCCTTTGCATCGGAAAAAGTGTTGGAATTCATGGCGTCGAAGCCAAGACCAAAGCGCGAAGCCGCCTGCTTCAGCCGGTTCGGGTCGGCCTTGTCCCACGGAATGTGCAGGGAGACGGTCGGCGTCGCCTGCGTCAATTGCTGGATGACGGCGCAGTCCTCGATCTTGTCGAAGATGTCGCGCGGCTCGCCGGCGCCGGGAAAGCGGGCAAAGCGCGTGCCGCCGGTGCCGACACCCCAGGACGGGATCGCCACCGCGAATTTCTCGACCTTGTCTCTGATAGCGTCGATGGCGATGCCGCGACGGTCGAGCCGCTCGCCGAGCGAGGCGTAGTCGCGCTCGAGGTTGGGCTTGCGCGCTGCGTTGTCCTTGTCGACGAGGTCGGCGGAGATGATGGATTCGGACAAGTGCTGGTTCCTCCCAAAATATGTTCGGGCAGCGCTGCCCCTCATCCGCCTGCCGGCACCTTCTCCCCGTATAGTGACGGGGAGAAGGGCGAAGCGGCTAGCGCGTAAAGCTCTGGGCGTTGCCCGCGTCGACATTGATGATGTTGCCGGTCGACTTGGCCGACATGTCGGACGCCAGGAAATAGATCGCTTCGGCGATATCTTCCGGGAAGACCGAGCGCTTCAGCATCGAACGCGAGCGATAATGCTCCTCCAGATCGTCGGTCGACATCTTGTAGGCGGCGGCGCGCTGTTCCTTCCACTCGCCAGTCCAGATCTTCGAGCCGCGAAGCACCGCGTCCGGGTTGACGACATTGACCCTGATCTGCGCCTCCGCGCCCTCCAGCGCCAGACAGCGGGCGAGGTGGATCTCGGCGGCCTTGGCCGTGCAATAGGCGGCGGCGTTGGGCGATGCGGCAAGGCCGTTCTTGGAGGCGACGAAGACGACGTTGCCGCCGATCTTCTGCGCGCGGAACAGCCGGAACGCTTCCCGCGAGACCAGGAAATAGCCGGTCGACAGGATGTCCAAGTTCTTGTTCCACAGCGCCAGCGTCGTCTCCTCGATCGGCGCCGAGGAGGCGAGCCCTGCATTCGACACCAGAATGTCGATGCCGCCGAACTCGACCGCTGTCTCGGCAAAGCCGGAGATAACCTGTTCCTCCGAGGTGACGTTGATCAGCACCGGGCGGACGAAATCCTTGCCATAGACTTTGGCCAGTTCGTCATTGGCGCTGGCTAGCGCTGCCTCGTCTATGTCGGCCAGCACCACGCAGGCGCCTTCGCGCAGCAGCCGGTTGGCCGTGGCGCGGCCGATGCCGCCGGCGCCACCCGTGACCAGCGCGATCTGGCCGGCAAGCGACTTCGCCTTCGGCATACGCTGCAGCTTCAGGTCCTCGAGCAGCCAGTATTCGATGTCGAAGGCTTCCTGTGCAGGCAGGCCGACATAGGACGAGACGGTCGAGGCGCCGCGCATGACGTTGATGGCGTTGACATAGAATTCGCCCGAAATGCGCGCCGTCGCCTTGTCGCCGGCGAAGGTGAACATGCCGACGCCGGGCATCAGGTAGACGACGGCATTGGGATCGCGGATGACGGGCGAGTCCGGATGCTTGCAGCTGTCGTAGTAGGCCTGGTAGCCGACGCGATAGGCTGCGATGTCGTCGGCAAGCCGCGCAATCACCGCATCGACATCGGGCTTGGCCGGATCGAATTCGATGACCAGCGGGCGGATCTTGGTGCGCAGGAAATGGTCGGGGCACGAGGTGCCGAGTGCCGCCAGCGGGCGCAGATCCCTGGAATTGACGAATTCGAGCACGGCGGCGGAATCATCGAAATGGCCTGTTTTGTGGCTCTTCTCCGAGATCAGGCCGCGAATCCTCGGCATCAGTTTGGCCGCGATGGCACGGCGCTCGGTGGCGTCGAGTGCCTTGACCACTTCACCGCCAAAGATAGCGACACCCTCGGAGCGGGGCTCGAACCATTCGATCGCCTGGTTGATCACCGAGATCGTCGTCTCGTAGCATTCCCTGGGGGTGTCGCCCCAGGTGAACAGGCCGTGGCTTTCCAGGATGACACCCTTGGCATCGGGGTGTTCGAGGCAGAATTTCTCCAGCCACAGGCCGAGTTCGAAGCCCGGGCGCTTCCACGGCAACCAGCCGATGGCGTCGCCGAAGATTTGTTTCGTCAGCGCCTTCGAATCCTTCGCGGCGGCAATGGCGATGATGGCATCGGGATGCATGTGGTCGACAAAAGGCTTCGGCACGTAGGCGTGCAACGGCGTGTCGATAGAGGCCGCGCGTGGATTGAGGTTGAAGGTGCAGTGCGGCAGGAAGCCGACCATTTCATCTTCGTGTTCGACGCCGCGATAGAGACCTTTGAGCGCGCGCAGCTTGTCCATGTAGAGCGTGGCAAAGCCGTCCAGCTTGATCGAGGCGCTGTCGCCGCCCGATCCCTTGACCCACAGCACTTCGACATCCTCGCCGGTGAGCGGGTCTCTCTGCCAGATCTTCGACGACGTGTTGCCGCCGCCATAATTGGTGACGCGCTTGTCGGAACCGAGCGTGTTCGAGCGGTAGACCAGAAGTTCCGGCCCGCTCATCGCGTGAGCCTTGGCCTCATCCCACAGATTGGCGAGGCGCGCGCCGGTGCGCTTGTCGAGCATATGCAATCCTCCCAAAGGCACGCAAAAGGCGCGGCCATTTGGTCCGAATTTCCACGGAAGCAGCCGGCTTGTCAATCACAAACGATCAATATCGATCATATTGCACTGCACAATGAAATTATATGATCGGAAATGATTGACACTGCGCGTTTTGGGTGCCTAGATGCTCAGGCAGGGAGGAACCATGCACGAAAAAGAGCGCCACAGGATCATTCTGTCCGCCGTCCAGGAAAAGCCTGTGGTGACGGTGCAGGAGATGGTCGACCTGACGGAGTCCTCCGAGGCGACGATCCGGCGCGATATCGCGGCTCTCCACGTCCAGAAGCGGCTGCGGCGCGTGCGCGGCGGCGCCGAGGCAATCTCGCCGCCGCAGTTCATCGGGCTGGCCGGCCGGCCCTTTTCCGTCAACGAAACGATCAACGCCTCGCAGAAGCGGTCGATCGCGCGTGAAGCGGTAGAGCTGTGCAAGGACGGCGAACCAATCATCATCAATGGCGGCACCACCACGTTCCAGATGGTGCATTTCCTGACCGGCCGCCGCATGCCGATCTTCACCAATTCGTTCCCGATCGCCGAGCACCTGCTCAAGCACTCCAAGAACACGGTGATGCTGTCGGGCGGCACCATTTATCGCGAGCAGAACATCATCCTGTCGCCCTTCGACAATGACGTGACGCGCAATTTCTATGCGCGCCGCATGTTCATGGGCGCGCAGGGTCTGGGGCCGCTCGGCCTGATGGAGGGCGATCCGCTTTTGATCCAGGCGGAGCAGAAACTGATCGACCAAGCCGACGAGTTGGTGGTGCTGGTCGATTCCTCGAAATTCCGCAAACGCTCCAGCCTGATCCTGTGCGGCCTGTCGCGCATCGCCACCGTCATCACCGATGACGGCATCGAGGATCGCGAAGCCAAGATGCTGGAGACCGCGGGGGTGACGCTGATCGTCGCCCGCACATCCGCGACCAACAAGGAAGAATCTTCACTGCAGGCCTGAGGCCAACTCGCGCTCGCAGCGACGATGGAATGCAACGCTCAAGGGAGGAAATTCGATGAGCTTCTTGAAGAAATTGATGGTGACGGCTGCATTCTCAGCCGCCATGTTCGTGAATGCCGCCTATGCCGAAAACGTCAAGATCGCACTGGTGGTGAAATCGCTCGGCAACGGCTTCTTCGATGCCGCCAACAAGGGCGCCGAAGAGGCGGCCAAGGAACTCGGCGATGTCGACATCATCTACACCGGCCCGACCAAGGCGACCGCCGAAGCGCAGATCGAAGTGGTCAATTCGCTGATCGCGCAGAAGGTCAACGCCATCGCCATTTCGGCCAATGACGCCGACGCCTTGGTGCCGGTGCTGAAGAAGGCCATGGAACGCGGCATCACCGTCATCTCGTGGGATTCGGGCGTCGCTAAGGAAGGCCGCCAGCTTCACCTCAACCCGTCCGATACCGGCCTGATCGGTGAGACCATCATCAAGCTTGCCGCCGACCACCTGCCGGAAGGCGGCGAGGTCGCCATCCTGTCGGCCTCCTCGACCGCCACCAACCAGAACGCCTGGATCGACGCGGCCAAGAAAATCCTGCCGGAGAAGTTCCCCAAGATCAAACTCGTCGCCACCGTCTATGGCGATGACGATTCGGCCAAGAGCACCGACGAAGCCAAGGGCCTGTTGAAGTCCTATCCGAACCTCAAGGCGATCATCGCGCCGACCACCGTCGGCGTCGTCGCCGCCGCCCAGGTCGTCACCGACGAGAACCTGATCGGCAAGGTCAATGTCACCGGCCTCGCGCTGCCGTCCGAGTTCAAGAAGTTCATCGACAACGGTTCCAGTCAGGCGGTTGCCCTGTGGAACCCGATCGACCTCGGCTACTCGGCCGTCTACCTCGCCCATGATCTGGCGGTGAAGAAGGAAGAGGCGAAGCCCGGCGCCACGCTGTCGATCGGCCGCGTCGGCAAGGTCACGCTCGACGACACCAACTCGGCTGCGATGGCTCCGCCCTTCCAGTTCGACAAGTCGAACATCGAAAAGTTCTCCAAGATCTATTGATCTGGAGTTCTCTAGAGCTGACGCGGCGGGGGGGACCGGCCGCCCCGGCGTTTAAAGAAACGTGTTTGAGGGGGTGTTTAGGTTTTTGGTGTGTCTTATTAAAAAAAACGAGCCCC
>NZ_JBVVQX010000004.1:382432-457911 GCF_055811675.1 Mesorhizobium sp. WSM4808 | reverse complement strand
GGGTGCGTGGCCCCCCCCATACACTACCAAAATTTAAAATATCAAAAATTAAAAAATTTTTTTTTTTTTTCCCTCCCCCCCCCCCCCCGGCGGGGGCCCCCCCCCCCCCCCGCGACTTTAAACGAACCTTGTTTCAGGGCTTGATACGATTATGGACACGACAGCCCAACACGGCGCGGTGAAGGAGCGGCCTCCGGCCCCGGCTCCACGCCTGACGCTGTCCGGCATCTCAAAAAGCTTTCCCGGCGTGCGCGCGCTGCACAATGTCAGCCTGTCGCTCTACCCCGGCCAGGTGACGGCGCTGATCGGCGAAAACGGCGCCGGCAAGTCGACGCTGGTCAAGATCATGACCGGCATCTACCAGCCCAACGGAGGTACCATCAGCATCGACGGCCAGGCCGTCACCCTGCCCAGCGCGCATGCCGCCTTTGGCCATGGCGTCACCGCCATCCACCAGGAAACCGTGCTGTTCGACGATCTGAGCGTCGCCGAAAACATCTTTCTCGGCCATGCGCCGCGCACGCGTTTGCGCACCATCGACTGGCGCACGATGCGCAAAAATGCGCGCGAAGTGCTCGACACCATGCATGCCGGCCATATCGACGCCGACGCGCGGTTGAAGGACCTCGGCATCGCCAACAAACATCTGGTCGCCGTCGCGCGCGCCATGTCGATCGACGCGCAGATCGTCATCATGGACGAGCCGACCGCCGCGCTCTCGATGAAGGAGATCGAGGAGCTCTTTTTGCTGATCGAGTTCCTCAAGAGCGACGGAAAGGCGATCCTGTTCATCAGCCACAAGTTCGACGAGATCTACCGTATCGCCGACCGCTACACGGTGTTCCGCGATGGCGAGATGGTCGGCGAAGGCCTGATCAAGGATGCCGGCCAGAGCCAGATCGTGCGCCTGATGGTCGGCCGCGCGGTCGATCACATCTTCCCGCAGCGCAAGGCCGAGATAGGCGCGCCGGTGCTCTCCGTTTCCGGCCTGTCGCATCCGACCGAATTCAACGACATCGGCTTCGAACTGCACAAGGGCGAGATCCTCGGCTTCTACGGCCTGGTCGGCGCCGGCCGCAGCGAGGTGATGCAGGCGATATCGGGCATCACCCGCACATCAGCCGGCACGATCACGCTGGAAGGCAAGACGCTCGCGCCGAAATCGGCGGCGGATTCGATCGATGCCGGGATCGTCTACGTGCCCGAAGAACGCGGCAAGCAAGGCGTGGTGATCGGCCTGCCGATCTTCCAGAACGTCTCGCTGCCTTCACTCAAGCGCACATCGAAGTCCGGCCTGCTGCGGCTGTCGGAGGAGTTCGATCTGGCCCGCTCCTACACCGAGCGGCTCGACCTCAGGGCCTCCTCGCTCAGCCAGGACGTCGGCACGCTGTCGGGCGGCAACCAGCAGAAGATCGTCATCGCCAAATGGCTGGCGACGTCGCCCAAGGTGATCATCCTGGACGAGCCGACCAAGGGCATCGACATCGGCTCGAAGGCCGCCGTGCACGGCTTCATGGCCGAGTTGGTGGCGCAAGGCCTGTCGGTGATCATGGTGTCCTCCGAGCTGCCCGAAATCCTCGGCATGTCCGACCGCGTCGTGGTCATGCGCGAGGGGCTCGTCGCGGCGGTCTACGACAACAAGGGGTTGGACGCCGAGACGCTGGTTCGGACGGCAGCGGGGATCGCGGCATGAAGGCTTTCCTGAAACACCGTGAAATCTGGCTGTTGGCGGCCATCGTCGTGCTGATCGGCCTGATTTCGACGCGTTTCCCGGCCTTTGCCGACCCCGGCAATCTGCGTCAGGTGTTCAACGACACCTCGATCCTGATGATCCTGGCGCTCGGCCAGATGGTGGTCATCCTGACCCGGTCGATCGATCTGTCGATGGCGTCCAATCTCTGCTTCACCGGCATGGTGGTGGCGATGCTGAACGCCGCGCATCCGGCGATCCCGATCCCGCTGCTGATCGTCATTGCGCTGGCCGTCGGTCTGGCGCTCGGCGCCATCAACGGCCTTTTGGTCTGGCGGCTGAACATCCCTTCGATCGTGGTGACATTGGGCACGCTGACCATCTATCGCGGCGCGACCTTCGTGCTGTCCGGTGGCGCCTGGGTCAATGCCGACAAGATGAGCCCGGACTTCATCGGCTTTCAGCGCGCCGCCTTCCTCGGCATTCCGGTGCTGTCGTGGATCGCCATCCTGGTCATTGCGCTGTTCTTCGTCCTGATGACGCGCACCGCGCTCGGCCGCTCGATCTATGCCATCGGCGTAAACCCGACGGCTTCCGTCTATGCCGGCATCGATGTCGGCCGCACCAAGTTCATCGTCTTCTGCATCTCCGGCATGATCGGCGGCCTGTCAGGCTATCTCTGGATCTCGCGCTATGTGATCGCGTCGGTCGAGGTCGCCAATGGCTATGAGCTCAACATCATCGCCGCCTGCGTCATCGGCGGCATCTCGATCGCCGGCGGCATCGGCTCGGTCGGCGGCGCGGTGCTCGGCGCATTGTTCCTCGGCATCATCTCCAACGCGCTGCCGGTCATCAACATCTCGCCCTTCTGGCAGATGGCGATTTCTGGCAGCGCCATCATCCTGGCCGTCGTGCTCAATGCGCGCGGCGAACGCCAGCAAGGCCGCATCATCCTCAGAAAGGTGGAGGCGTGACCGACATCCCTGCCCCGCGCCACATTCCCGACCGGCTCGACAAGCCGTTCCGTTCGGCGATCTTTTCCTGGGAAGCGCTGCTGGTCGTTGTGGCCGTCGCCATCTTCGCCATCAACAGCTTCGCCTCGCCCTATTTCCTCGACCCGTATTCGCTGTCCGATCTCACCTTCAATTTCACAGAGAAAGGCCTGATCGCCTTCGCCATGGCGCTGCTGATCATCTCGGGCGAGATCGATCTGTCGGTGGCCGCCATCATTGCGCTGGCGTCGACGATGATGGGCATGGCGGTGCAGGCCGGCGCCGGCACGCCGGTGCTGGTAGCGATCGGCATCGTCGTCGGGCTCGGCTGCGGCGCCTTCAACGGTCTGCTGGTGACAAGGCTCGGCCTGCCGTCGATCGTCGTCACCATCGGCACGATGAGCCTGTTTCGCGGCATCGCCTTCATCATCCTCGGAGACCAGGCCTACAAGGGCTATCCCTCAAGCTTCGCCTTCTTCGGCCAGGGCTATGTCTGGTGGGTGGTGTCGTTCGAGCTGGTGCTCTTCCTCATTGCGGCCGTCGTCTACTGGTTCCTGCTGCACCGTACGAGTTTCGGCCGACGCGTCTTCGCCATCGGCAACAATCCGATAGCTGCGCAGTTTTCCGGCGTGCGCGTCGGCCGCACCAAGTTCATCCTGTTCTGCCTGACCGGGCTGATGTCGGGCATCGCCTCGGTGCTGATCACCTCGCGGCTCGGCTCGACGCGGCCATCGATCGCGCAGGGCTACGAGCTGGAAGTCATCACCATGGTGGTGCTCGGCGGCGTCAGTATCCTCGGCGGCGCCGGCAGCATTGTTGGGGTCGTGCTCGCAGCCTTCATCATGGGACTGGTGACCTTCGGGCTCGGCCTGCTCAATGTGCCCGGCATCGTCATGTCGATCTTTATAGGTCTGCTGCTGATCATCGTCATCGCCTTGCCGATCGTCTGGCGGCGATTGCGCGGAGGGCGCTGATGCCGCAGAAATACGCGTTCAAAATGAAGCTGAAGCCCGGCATGAAGGCCGAGTACAAGAAGCGCCACGACGAGATCTGGCCGTCACTGGTCGCGCTGCTGAAGCAGGCCGGCGTCTCCGATTATTCCATCCATCTCGACGAGGAGACCAATATCCTGTTCGGTGTTCTGTGGCGGCGTGACGACCACGGCATGGACGAATTGCCCGGATATCCGGTGATGCAGCGCTGGTGGGCTGAAATGGCCGACATCATGGAAACCAGGCCGGACAACGAGCCGGTGGCCGTGCCGTTGGAAACCGTGTTCCACATGGCATGAGTGCGATGCGCCACATCGCCGTCATCGACATCGGCAAGACCAACGCCAAGGTGGCGCTGGTCGACCTCGCGACGTTGAGCGAGGTGGCGCTGCGCCGCATGTCCAATGCGCCGGTGCGACAGGCGCCCTACCCGCATCACGATGTCGAGGCCTTGTGGGCATTCATCCTCGAAAGCCTTGCCGGTCTCAACCGCGAACAGCGCATCGACGCCATTTCGATCACCACCCATGGCGCGACCGGCGTGCTGGTCGACGCGGCGGGTGAACTGGTGCTGCCTGTGCTCGACTATGAGTTCGATGGCCCTGATAGACTGGCACCGGATTATGACGCGATCCGCCCCCCTTTCGCCGAGACCGGCACGCCGCGCCTGCCGCTCGGCCTCAATCTCGGAGCACAATTCTTCTGGCAGCAGAAAAGCTTCCCGGCGGAATTCGCCAGGGCCGCCGCGATGCTGATGTATCCGCAATACTGGGCGTTGCGCCTGACCGGTGTCGCCGCCAACGAGGTGACTTCGCTCGGCTGCCACACCGATCTGTGGAACCCTTGGACGGCGGATTTTTCATCATTGGTCGACAGGCTGGAATGGCGCGGGCTGATGGCGCCGGTGCGGCCGGCCAGCGACCGCCTCGGCCCGATCCTGCCCAGTGTTGCGATGCGAACCGGACTGGATCCGCAAACGCCGGTGTTCTGCGGCCTGCATGATTCCAACGCCTCGCTGCTGCCGCATCTTCTCTCCGACAAACCGCCTTTCTCCGTCGTCTCGACCGGCACCTGGGTGGTGTCGATGGGGGTCGGCGGCAAACAGATTGCGCTGGATGCAGCGCGCGACACGCTGGTCAATGTCAACGCACTCGGCGATCCCGTTCCCTCGGCGCGCTTCATGGGCGGCCGCGAGTTTTCCGTGCTGACAAAGGACCAGCCGGAGCAGTGGACCGAGGATGATGTCGGCGCCGTGCTGGCGCGAAAGATGCTGCTGCTGCCGTCGACCCAGCAAGGCTCGGGGCCGTTCCCGCACCATGCCGCGGCATGGGTCAATGCCGACGGCCTGAACAGCGGCCAGCGCTTTGCCGCCATCTCGTTCTATCTGGCATTGATGACGGCAACCTGCCTCGAGTTGATCGGCGCGGACGGCCCGACCACGGTCGAAGGCCCCTTTGCCCGCAACCGGCTCTTTGTCGGCATGCTGGCGGCAGCCACGGCGCGCGCCGTTGTTGGGTCCGAGGCCGCCACCGGCACCAGCATCGGCGCCGCGCTGCTGGCATCCGATCGGCCGGCGACGCACGGCAAGGGCGAAAGAATAGAACCGCCTGTAGACCCGGCCTGGGCCGACTATGTCAGCGCATGGCGGGGGGCAGTCGAAGCGCAGGGCTGATCAGAGAATCCGTTTGCCGAAAGCCGACATGACGAAGTTGACCGCGTCGGTGCCGATCCGCGGCTCCAGATCCGCCGTCAGGCCCGAAACATCCATCGACAGCAAGCCACCGGAGAGCGCGATCGCCTCCATCGCCTGGTGCGTTTCGCGCACGGTCAGCCCGCCGGAGCCCGCAGCCCAGCCGGCGAATTCGGTTGCGGTCGGCGAATAGCTGACATGAAAGCCTTGCGTGCCTGAGGTGGCGATGCGGATCGCTTCATGCATCAGGTCGCGCATGCCCATGGCGTCGATGTCGGTCATGGTGAAGGCCGACACGCGCGAATCCTTCAGCACCCGCGCCTCGGCCGGATCGGCGTGGCGCAGGCCGACAATGACGACATTTTCCGGCGACAGCTGCGGCTGCAGCGCGCCGGCCTTGTGATCGAGCCCGAGCGATCGCGCCAGGACCGAACATTCCGGCAGGTCGATGCCCTCCTCGTCCTCTGGCATCAGGGCGGCGATGGAATCGATCCAGATCAGGCCGAAAGAATGCGTCGCGCGCGCCGTCGCGGTCAGCGCCTTGTGGGCGATGCGACGATCGACGCCGGCAATCAGCCGGACCAGCCCCGATGGCGGCCGCTCGACATCGGCGAGTTCCACCACGTCGAAGTTCATCGCTTCCAGCCGGGCGCCGGTGCTTTCCCGGGCCAGGATGCCGGCGGCCCCTGCCCGGCCGTGATCTGCACCATCTTACGGCCGGAAAAATCCTCGACGTCGTGCATCGGGGCCTTCTCGACATATTCCGAGGTCATCGCCAAAAGCATGGCGCCATAGCTCATGCGGAAGGCGACGCGGTCGCCGACGGAGGGCCTCGGGTCGGCATCGGCGACATCCAAAAGCAGATGATCGCTGGAGGCGCCGAGCACCCTTATCCCCCTGGCGATCGGCGTCAGTCCCTCGACCAGCACATCCTCACGGCCGATATTGGCGATGGCGCGCAGCCTGTCGCCTTCGTCGGGGAAGACCGGCTGGTTGCCGAAGGCGTCGTAACCCGATTGGCCGATCGGCCGTGACGGCTTGAGCTTGACCTCGATGATGTCGCTTGTCAGCCGGCAGGCATCGGGTTCGAGCTCCGCCCACGGCGTGTCGCGGAAGGTCTCGACACCACCCTGCAGGATCGCCTCGCCGACCCGCAGGTTGTTGATGCCGGCCGGCAACCTGCCTTCGAGCAGCAGCGGCAGCGACGACGAGGCGCCGCCGGAGATCACGTCGAGGCTTCTGCCGGACAGGCGCTCGGTCTTGTAGGCGTGGGCAACGAGCTGGCCGAGATTTTCCGGCGTCGGCATGATGGCGCCGAAGCAGCCGAGATTGGTGCCGATGCCAGCAATGCGAACGCCCTTGAACTGCAGTATCTGCTCGACGGTCGGGATCAGGTCGTTCGGCCAGATGCCTTCGCGCAGATCTCCGAGATCGATCATCAGCATGATGTCGTGGATGCGGCCCATGCGCTCGGCGATGCGCGATATCTCGCGGATGGTGGCGAGTTCCGACTGCAGACTGATGTCGACGGTGCGCACCACCTCCTCGACACGCGCCATCGGCGGGCTGCGCAACAGCATGATCGGCGCGTTGATGCCGCTGTCGCGCAGCCGGCGGATGTTCTCGAAACGCGATTCGGCGATGCCGGCGACACCGCCGCGCAACATGGCGCGCGCCACTTGCGGCATGCCGCAAGTGCCCTTGGTGACGCCGAACACTTTTATGCCCGACAGCGCGCAGCGCTCGACGATTGTGCGCGCATTGCGCTCGATGCGGCCAAGGTCGATAGCGACTTGCGGTCCCGACATCACTACCCCCCGTAGACCAGCCCCTGCGGGTCGATCTCCGGCTTGCGGCCGGAAACGAGGTCGGCAAGGATTTTCCCCGAGCCGCAGGCCATGGTCCAGCCGACATGGCCGTGGCCGGTGTCGAGATAAAGATTCTTGTAGCGAGCCTGGCCGATGACCGGCACCGAGTTGGGCATCATCGGCCGCAGACCCGCCCAGAACACAGCCTTCTTCTCGTCGAAGGCACCCGGAAAAAGATCCCTGCCGGTGCTGATGATCGTCTTGAAATCGGCGGGCTTGGAAGTTCGGTCGAAGCCGGTGAATTCAGCCGTCGAGGACATCCGCAAGCGGTTGCCCAGCCTGGAATAGCCGATCAGCCGGTCCTCGTCGGCGCCGCCCATGGTCGGTCCCTTGCTTTCGTCCTCCAGGGGAATCGTCGCGGTATAGCCTTTTACCGGATAGACAGGCAGGTCGATGCCGTAGCGGCGCCCGAGCAGGCCGCTCTCCGGTCCCATCGAGATGACCACGGCATCGCCGGCGACCGGGCCGGCCGACGTCATCACCGCGCGCACATGATCGCCCTCGATGTCGAGGCCTTCGACTGTCGTGCCGAACAGGAATTTGACGCCGAGCTTCTCGGCAGCATAGGCGGCCAGCCTGTCGACAAACTGCTTGGAATCTCCGGTCTGGTCGGTTGGCGAATAGACGCCCCCGGCAATCTTGTCCTTGACGCCGGCAAGGCCTGGTTCCAGTTCGACCAGCCGGTCGCGGCCGACGATTTCGATCGGCAGGCCGTGCTTGGCAAGATAACGGTAATTGTCGGTACCGGTGTCGAGGCTCTTTTGCGAGCGGAAGAAATAGAGGATGCCCTTCTTGCGCTCGTCGTAGTGGATGCCGGTCGCTTCCGAAAGCGCATTGATGCAGTCACGCGAATAGAGCGCGAGCCTGAGCTTGATGTCGGTGTTGGCGCGCAGGCGCGCCACCGTGCACTGGCGCAGGAAACGCAGGCTCCAGGCGAGGAAATAGGGATCGAGGCGCAGCCTGACCTTGATGCCGAGATCATGGTTGTAGAGCCCGCGCAGGAAAGTCTTCAAAGCCGCCGGCGAGGCCCAGGCGGTGGCGTCACCCGGTGACACCAGGCCGGCATTGGACTGGCTGGTGCCTTGTGCCGCCGCCGGATGGCGCTCGATCACTGTCACCTCATGGCCGTCGCTGGCCAGATAATAGGCGGCCGCCGTACCGACGACACCGGCCCCGAGCACCGTTATTTTCATGCCATCCCCCAAGAGCTCCTCGCGGCGCGGCGCCTCCGCACCTTGCCGCGAACGCCTTCAATAGCGCTTCGCTGCCCGCCTTGCGAGCCCTTGGGAGAACCCGGCTCAGCCGCGCGCGGAGTTCTTGCCGGTCAAGATGCGCTCCCAGGCGAGCGCGTCGGCGACGATCTGGTCGAGATCGTCGCGTTGCGGGGTCCAGCCGAGTTCAGCGCGGGCGAGATCCGAATTGGCGACCACCGCCGCGGCGTCGCCGGGACGGCGATCGCCCATCTTCACCTCGAAATCATGGCCGAAGGCGCGGCGCACGCTGTCGATGACCTCGAGCACCGAGTAGCCATGGCTGTAGCCGCAATTGGCGACGAGGCTTTGTCCCCCGGCACGCAGCCGCTGCAAGGCCAGGCGATGCGCCGCCGCCAGGTCGCTGACATGGATGTAGTCGCGCATGCAGGTGCCGTCCGGCGTCGGATAATCGGTGCCGAACACCTGCATGAACGGCCGCTTGCCAAGTGCCGTCTCGCAGGCGACCTTGATCAGATGGGTGGCGCCCGGCGTCGACTGGCCGGTGCGGCCCTTCGGGTCGGCGCCGGCGACGTTGAAGTAGCGCAGCGCGGTATAGCGCAGGCCATGCGCGATCGACGCGTCGCGCAGCATCCACTCACTCATCAGCTTGGACAGGCCATAGGGCGATTCCGGCGACAGGCGGGCGTCCTCGCGCACCGGCTCCAGCCCGGCCCCGCCATAGACGGCGGCGGTCGATGAAAAAATGAAATTGGGCACGCCTTCGCGCACCGCGATTTCGATCAGCGTGCGCGTCTTCGAGGTGTTGTTCTCGTAGTAGCTGAGCGGGTCGGCGACCGATTCCGGAACCACGATCGAGCCGGCGAAATGAATGATCGCGTCGACCTTGTTCTCCCTGATGACCGAGCCGACCAATTCCCTGTCGGCGACGTCGCCGACGACCAGCTTCGCCTCCGGCGCCACCGCCCATTCAAAACCGGTGGAAAGGCGATCGAGGACGACCACGCTCTCGCCGGCATCAAGCAACTCCCAGACCATGTGGCTGCCGATATAACCGGCACCGCCTGTAACCAAAACCGTCATCCGCGTCCTCGCTTATCCAAGATTTATCGGAAACTGTCTCAACCCCCGCTCTACTGGAAAGCCCGCCGCATAACCATTGAAACCGTGGTAACCGGCATCGCCGGCTAGGGGCATCGTCCTGAAACAAAGTTGATCCACATCAAGGGAATAGGCCACGATCCGTGATCGTTAGGAACAGGTCCGGGGCGTGGCATTTTGACCAAAAAGGCCAGGTGGACGACCAACAGGCCAATGATTATGATCCCGCGCAAAAATTGGGAAGCCTATATGAACTATCAGCGGTTCTTCGAGGAAGCGATCGACCAGCTCCATGCCGAGCGTCGCTACCGCGTTTTCGCCGACCTGGAGCGGATCGCGGGCAAGTTCCCGCGCGCCATCTGGCGTTCCAATGGCCGCGCCGAGGAAATCACCGTCTGGTGCTCCAACGACTATCTCGGCATGGGCCAGCATCCCGACGTCATCGCCGCGTTCCAGAATACCGCTGGCAAGATGGGTTCGGGCGCCGGCGGCACCCGCAACATTTCCGGCACGTCGAACCCGCTGGTCGAGCTCGAGGTGGAGCTTGCCGACCTGCACGACAAGGAAGCGGCACTGGTCTTCACCTCCGGTTTCGTCTCCAACGAAGCCTCGATCTCGACCATCGCGAAGCTTTTGCCCAACTGCCTGATCATCTCGGACGAACTGAACCACGCCTCGATGATCGAAGGCGTGCGGCGTTCCGGCGCCGAGAAGAAGATCTTCCGCCACAACGACGTCGCGCATCTGGAAAGCCTTTTGCAGGCGGCTGGACGCGAACGCGCCAAGCTGATCGTCTTCGAAAGCGTCTACTCGATGGATGGCGACATCGCGCCGATCAAAGAGATCGTCGAGCTCGCCGAGCGCTACAACGCCATGACCTATATCGACGAGGTCCATGCCGTCGGCATGTACGGGCCGCGCGGCGGCGGCATCACCGAGCGCGAAGGCCTGGCCGACCGCATCGACATCATCGAAGGCACGCTGGCCAAGGCGTTCGGCACGCTGGGCGGCTACATCACCGGCACCAGCGCCGTGATCGACGCCGTGCGTTCCTATGCGCCGGGCTTCATCTTCACCACGGCACTGCCGCCGGCGATCGCGGCTGCCGCGACCGCGTCGATCCGCCATCTCAAGCGCTCGCAGGCCGAGCGCGACGCCCAGCAGCAGCAGGCGAGCCGAACCAAGCAGATCCTGTCGGCCGCCGGCCTGCCGGTGATGGACTCGCCGACCCACATCGTGCCGCTGCTGGTCGGCGATCCCGAGGCCTGCAAGATGGCCAGCGACCGCCTGCTCGGCGTGCACGGCATCTACATCCAGCCGATCAACTACCCGACCGTGCCGCGCGGCACCGAGCGGCTGCGCATCACGCCGACGCCGTTCCATTCCGATGCACTGATCGCCGAATTGCAGGATGCGCTGGTCGAGACCTGGGATGCGCTCGGCATCCCCTATGGCTCCGCCGGGCGGCCTTCGGTGGCCAAAAGCGACCGCATCATTCCCCTGCTGGTCCCCAAGTCAGGTGGCTGAAGCCGTTTGAAACTCTACTCCGGCGGCTATCTGGCTCGCCGGAGCGATTTTCAATCCGCGCTTCGTCGACGGCTCAAACTACCTTCATCCACTTCGCCAGCCGGTGTGCCGCTTCCTCGACCTGATCGAGGCGGCGGTGGAAACACAACCGCAAAAACGCCTCGCCGCCGGGGCCGAAAGCGGTGCCTGGCGCCAGGCCGACATTGGCCTTGTCGACAATGTCGAAGGCAGCGGTGCGTGAATCGGTGATGCCGTCGACAGTGAAAAACAGATAGAACGCGCCCTGCGGCACCGTGAACCGGGCGCGGCCGGTGGCGCCGAGAATGCCGCAGACAAGGTCGCGCGCCTTGCGCGCCCGCTCCACCTGTTCGGCAACGAAGGCATCGCCCTCGTCAAGGGCGGCGGCCGCGCCGCGCTGCATGAACTGGGCGACGCCGGAGTTCGAATACTGGATCAGGTTCTCGAACACCTGCTGCAAGCTCGGATGCGTCTTGATCCAGCCGACGCGCCAGCCGGTCATCGCCCAGTTCTTGGAGAAGGAGTTGACGTACAGGATGCGGTCTTCCGCCGACGCGATGTCGAGGAAGGACGGCGCGCGGCCGTGGCCATAGTGGAAAAGCGAATAGATCTCGTCGGCGATGATCCAGAGGTTTTTCGCGCGTGCCAGATTGAGGATGGCCTGCAAGGTCTCATGATCGGCGGTCCAGCCGGTTGGGTTCGACGGCGTGTTGATGAACAGCGCCTTTGTGCGCGGCGTGATCGAAGCCGCGATCTTCTCGACGTCGCAGGACCAGCCATTGCCGGAATGATCGAGCGTGACCGCGACTGGAATGGCTCCCGCTATCGCTGCCGCGGCATCGAAATTCGGCCAGGCCGGCGACAGATAAACCACCTCGTCGCCCACGCCGGCGAGCGCGTCGAGCGCCAGCTGGATGGCATGCATGCCGGAGCCGGTGACGATGAATTCTTCCTCCGGGAAGGTCTTGCCGAAATGCCTGGCATAGTATCGGGAGAGCGCCTGCCTGAGATCGGGGATGCCCCTTTGCCAGGTGTAGAATGTCTCGCCGCCGGCCAGCGCCTTCGACGCGGCATCGGTGATGAAGGCTGGCGTCGGCAGGTCGCCCTCGCCGGCCCAGAGCGGAATCATGCCTTCGCGCAGGCGGCCGTAATTGACGACGGCGACAATGCCGCTTTCGGGTGCCGCACGGGCCTCGGTACGCAAGCTGTCGATCAGGGTCATTGGCGGGTCCGTTTTGATCTGCGGTTTTCGTCAGCGGTCCTTACCAGATGCGAAAACAGAAAACCCCGGCCGCGAACGACCGGGGTTTTGGTCCAGCAAATGCCGCCCGTGGTCAGCGCCTGGCGAGCAGATCGCGAATTTCAGTGAGCAGCGCGACGTCGGCGGGCGGCGGAGCGGCCGGTGCAGCGGGCTTCTCGCGCTCAAGCCGCTTGCGCATGTTGTTCACCGCCTTGACCATCAGGAAGATGATGAAAGCGAGGATGAGGAAGTTCAGCGCCACGGTGATGAAGCTGCCATAGGCAAAGACCGCGCCCTGCTTCTTGGCGTCCGCCAGCGAGGTCGCGTTGACGGCTGAGGACAGTCCGAAGAAATAGTTGTTGAAGTCCAATCCGCCGAAAATTGCACCGACGATCGGCATGATGATGTCGTTGACAAGGGAATCGACGATCTTGCCGAAGGCCGCGCCGATGATGACACCGACGGCCAAGTCCATCACATTGCCCTTGGAAATGAATTCTTGGAATTCTTTCAGCATTCGACCCTCCTTGTCGTGACCGGCCGAACTGCCGTTTCCGTCCTTGCGGCATCGACCTGAGGCAACATAACAAAAACCTGCGGTTGCAACATCGGCAAAAAAGAGAAAGCAACCGGTTTCTCCTTACCCGGCGGCAGTCCCGGAAACCGCGGCCTCCATGCACCCAAAGCCGTGATGGACTCGGAAGCCAAGCTGTGATTGCGTCTGGGCAAGCCGGGTTGAAATTCGGCACAGGGAGGATCTTGCCGGCGTGCAGGGCTTGTTCATCGTCATCATCGCGATCGCCTATGTGACGCTGCTGTTCGCCATCGCCAGCCTGGGCGACCGCCGCTCGGCCATTTCAGGGCCGAGTCGAGCCCGGCCCTTCATCTACGCGCTCAGCCTGGCGATCTATTGCACGTCCTGGACCTTCTTCGGTTCGGTCGGCCTCTCCTCCGAGCGCGGCCTCGAATTCCTCGGCATCTATACCGGCCCGGTGCTGGTGTTCGTGTTCGGCTTTCCGCTGCTCAACCGCATCGTGCGGCTGGCCAAGACCGAGAAGATCACCTCGATCGCGGATTTCCTCGGCGCGCGCTACGGCAAGAGTTTCACCGTCGCGGCGATCGCCACGCTGATCGCCACCATCGGCGCGGTGCCCTATATCGCGCTGCAGTTGAAGGCGATCTCCGGTTCGGTCAGCCTGATGGTCGAGCACTATACGGGGTCGCCGCCTTCGTTCGATCCCTTCGTCAGCGACATCTCTCTGGTCGTCGCCATGCTCCTGGCGCTGTTCGCGGTGCTGTTTGGAACCCGTCACGCCGACGCCACCGAACACCAGGACGGGCTGGTGCTGGCGGTGGCGGTCGAAACCGTGGTCAAGCTCGCCGCCTTCCTGGCGATCGGCCTGATGGTTACCTTCCTGATCTTCGGCGGCCCGGGCGACATGTTCGACAAGCTCGCTGAGAACGCGCAGGTCCGCCAGGCGATGAGCTACAACACCTCGCTCGCCACCTGGCTGGTGCTGACGTGCCTCAGCGGCTTTGCCATCATCATGCTGCCGCGGCAGTTCTACGTCACCATCGTCGAGAACCGCGGCGAGGCCGAACTGCGCACCGCGACATGGGTGTTCCCGCTCTACCTCGTGGCGATCAACCTGTTCGTGCTGCCGATCGCCTTCGCCGGCCTTTCGCTGGTCGGCACCGGAACCAGCAGCGATCTCTACGTGCTGTCGCTGCCCCTGTTCAGCGGCCATGATGTGCTGGCGATGGCGGCTTTCATCGGCGGCCTGTCGGCGGCGACGGCGATGGTGATCGTCGAAAGCGTGGCGCTGTCGATCATGATCTCCAACGACCTCGTCATTCCATTGTTCGTGCGCCGCCTGCTCAAGACCTCGACCTCCGAGACCGAGGACTGGTCGACGCTCATCCTCAATGTGCGGCGCGGGGCGATCTTCATCCTCTTGTTCATCGCCTTCCTCTACTACCGCGAGAGCACCGACAGCGCGCGACTGTCGTCGATCGGCCTGATGTCGTTCGCGGCCATCGCCCAGTTCGCGCCCGCCCTGATCGGAGGGCTGATCTGGCGCGGCGCCAACGGCCGGGGTGCGGCACTCGGCATGGTCGCCGGCATCCTCGTCTGGGGCTACACGCTGCTGTTTCCGTCGCTTGCCGCCCCTGATACCGGCATCATCGTGCATGGACTGTTCGGCTTCGAGGCCTTGCGGCCGCAGGCCCTGTTCGGCACCGTCGCCGAACCGCTGAACCACGGCGTGCTGTGGAGCCTGTCGCTCAACGCGGTGTTCTTCGTGCTCGGTTCGCTGTCGCGCGCATCGGTGCCGCTGGAACGCATCCAGGCGTCGATCTTCGTGCCGCGCGATGCCGGCCCGATGCCAAGCCTGCGCCGCTTCCGCACCGCCATCACAGTCAACGACCTCAAGGACACGATCGGGCGCTATCTCGGCGTCGAGCGCACCGAGCGCTCCTTCCAGTCGTTCGAAAAGACCAACGGAACCTCGCTGCACGGCAATGAGCAGGCGAGTATGGACGTCATCCGCTTCTCCGAGCAATTGCTCGCCAGCGCCGTCGGTTCCTCGTCGGCGCGGCTGATCCTGTCGCTGCTGTTTCGGCGCCACGACCGCGAATCCCGAGATGCCTTCCGCTTGCTCGACGACGCCACCGAGGCGCTGCAGCACAACCGCGACCTGTTGCAGATCGCGCTCGACCAGATGGAACAGGGCATCACCGTCTTCGACCGCGATTTCCGCCTGATCTGCTGGAACCGCCAGTACCGGGCGCTGTTCGACCTGCCCGACGAGATGGGCCAGGTCGGCGTCTCGCTCGACCGCATCCTGCGCCATCTCGCCGAACGCGGCGACATCCCCGCCGATCAGCGTGTGGCCATGCTCAACCGGCTGACCAGTTTCGTCAGCCCATGGCAGATGGAACTGAAAACCTCGGGCCGCATCCTGGAGCTGCGCTCCAACCCGATGCCGGACGGCGGCATCGTCGCCACCTATGCCGACATTTCCGGGCGCGTGGAACAGGATCTGGCGCTGAAGCGTGCCAATGAATCGCTGGAGCAGCGCGTCAAGACCCGCACCATCGAACTGACCCGGGTCAATGAGGAGCTGGCGCAGGCGCAGATGCTGGCCGAGGAGGCCAATCTCGGCAAGACGCGCTTCCTCGCCGCCGCCGGCCACGACATCCTGCAGCCGCTCAACGCCGCCCGGCTCTATTGCTCCTCGCTGATCGAGAAGGCCGGCAAAGGGCCTGCCGGCAAGGCCGCCGTGAACATCGAATCCTCGCTGGAATCGGTCGAGACCATCCTCGGCGCCGTGCTCGACATCTCCCGCCTCGATGCCGGCGCGATGAAACCGGACGATACCGCCTTCAACCTCGACGGATTGCTGCGCCAGATCGGCAACGACTTCCGGCCGCTCGCCGCCGAGAAGAAACTCGCGCTGACCATCATGCCGTCATCGCTGACAGTGACGACGGACCGCAATCTGCTGCGCCGCCTGATCCAGAATCTCGTCTCCAACGCCATCAAATACACGCGCCACGGCCGCGTGCTGGTTGGCGTCAGGCGGCGCGGCGATTTGGCCGAGATCCAGGTGATCGACACCGGCATCGGCATCGCCGGCGACAAGCTGAACACCGTCTTTCGCGAATTCACCCGGCTCGACGAGGGCGCGCGCGAGGCCGAGGGCCTCGGTCTCGGCCTCTCCATCGTCGACCGCATCGCCCGGGTGTTGCGGCTGGAGATCCGGATCTTTTCCAACCCTGGCAAGGGCACGCGCTTCTCCGTCATCCTGCCCGTGGCGGCCGTGCAGGAGCCACGACGCGAGATCGAAGCCAGGGCTCCTGCCCGCGCGACGGCTTCGCTGGCGGGTCTGCACGTGCTGTGCATCGACAACGACGCCCGCATCCTCGAAGGCATGCGGCTCCTGCTCGAAGGCTGGGGTTGCAACGTCGACACCGTGTCCGGTTCAAAGGATATGGAAAGCGTGGTGACACACCGCCCGGACATCGTCCTTGCCGACTACCATCTCGACGGCGAAACCGGCCTCGATATCATCGTCAGGCTGCGCGCGATCCATGGCGACACCCTGCCGGCCGTGCTGGTCACCGCAGACCGCTCCAACGAGGTGCGCACGGCCGCCGGCGGGCTCGAGATTGCGGTGATCAACAAACCGCTCAAACCAGCGGTGCTGCGCTCCATGATGGCCAGGGTCAGGCCGCTGGCACCGGCGGCCGAATAGCATCAAGGGCGCCCGGTCTCAGCCCTGGTGTCCGAGGGGGAGTCCTAAGCCGGTCCGTCGACCATCTGGGAACTGCGGAACCGAGGCCGTCCGGCATTGCCCGCCACAGGCGGACGATGCTCGCGAAAGGCCATTGCAAGCGTCCTCAGCGCCTCGCGGGACTTGGCGTCCGTCAGCGTCGAAAGCAGCACGATCTCGGAAGGCGGCAGCGCCGGCAGCCCGAATTTCCGGCTGACCTCGATGGTGCCGGACGGGGCAAGCCGACAGGAAAATACCGAGGCTGCGAGGCCGGCCGAGACGGCTTCGGCAACGGCGAAGGAGCCGCAGCCGAGGAACACCTCCGTCCACGGTATTCCGACAGCGTCGAGCGCGCGGGTGGTGATGTTACGAATACCACAGGATGGCGAGGATGCCGCCAGGCGCAGCGGCTCGTTGGCCCGGTGGACGAAGTCGGGCGCGGCGTACCAGCCGAAATGTTCGGGCGCCAGCACTTCACCATCGCGCCGGTCGTCCTCCCGGCGGATGATCGCCGCGTCGATCTCACCGCGATCGAAAGCGTCCAGCAGGTCGCGCGAATCATCGAGCCGCACTTCGATGGTGAGCGCCGGGTCATGCGCATTGAGCCGCGCCAGCAATGTCGGGACTTCCGCGCCTCCGACATGGGTGGCGATGCCCAGTGTGAAGCGGCGGCGCACCGAAGACAGGCTGGCAATGGCGCGATCGTGTGCCGCGAGGAAGTCGCGTGCGGGCTGGAGAAACACCGCGCCCTGCGCCGACAAGCGCACCAGCCGGGGCGTGCGCTCGATCAATTTCTGGCCGACGCGCTCTTCCAGCCGCTTCAGCTTCACGCTGATCGCCCCTTGCGTGCTGCCAAGAGCCTCGGCCGCACGCGTAAAGCTCTGAAGATCGGCGATGGCGACGAATGTTTTCACAGCGTCTACGTCCAGCGTCATGTCAGCTATCCGCACTTGTTGTCTCTGAAATAGCCAACCATGCAATTCTAATATGATCAAGCCTCGCCTACCCTGGGCCATACGCGCACCGGGCGAGCTGCGATGGATTCGCCGACTGCCGACAAATACGTTCGAAAGGTTGAATCATGCCCACTGTAGTGACCCGCCGAGGCATCGTCGTTCTGTTTGCCGCGTGCCTGGCGTGCCTGATGTTCGGCCTGGAGATTTCAAGCGTTCCCGCGATCCTGCCGACACTGGAGCAGGTGCTGCACGCCGACTTCAAGCAACTGCAATGGGTGATGAACGCCTATACGATTGCGGTCACGACGGTGCTGATGGCGGTCGGCACGATCGCCGATCGTTACGGGCGCAAGCGTGTCTTTCTGGTCGCCATCGCCGCCTTCGGCCTGACATCACTGATCTGCGGCGTCGCCGAAAGCGTCTCCACGCTCATCGTCGCCCGGTTTCTGCAGGGCCTGAGCGGCGGTGCGATGCTGATCTGCCAGCTTGCCGTGCTGTCGCATGAATTCCGGGAAGGGCGCGAACGCGCCGTCGCATGGGGCTGGTGGGGCGTCATCTTCGGCACCGGCCTCGGCTTCGGCCCCATCATCGGCGGCGGCATCGTCGCGGTCTCGAGCTGGCAATGGGTGTTTCTTGTCCACGTGCCGGTTGCGGCGCTGGCGTTCACCCTCGCTCTGATGGGCGTCCACGAATCGAAGGATCCACAGGCGGGCAAGCTCGACGTAGCAGGCATCCTGACGCTGTCGCCGTCGGTTTTCTGCCTCGTTTTCTACATCATCCAGGGGCCGGATCTGGGTTTCTCCAGCCCTGCCGCGCTGGCGATCCTCGGTATCTCGATAGTGAGCTTCATCGCCTTCCTCATTGCCGAGAAGGTCAGCCAGCGGCCGATGTTCGATTTCTCGGTCTTCCGGATCCGGCCCTTTTCGGGCGCCATCGTCGGCTCGGCCGCGATGAACCTCAGCTATTGGCCTTTCATGATCTACCTGCCGATCTGGTTCCACGCCGGGCTCGGCTATGACACCGTCTCCACCGGCCTTGCCCTGCTTGCCTACACGCTGCCGACGCTTGTGCTGCCGCCGTTGGCAGAGCGCTTTTCGCTGCGTTATCGGCCCGGCATCATCATTCCGGCGGGCCTCGTCATCATCGGCGTCGGGTTCATCCTGATGAAGTTCGGCAGCGCCGCCGCGCAACCGGACTGGCTGACGATGCTGCCCGGCTGCCTGATCGCGGGGATGGGTCTGGGAATAACCAACACACCTGTCACCAACACGACGACGGGTTCCGTTTCGAGCGATCGCGCCGGAATGGCCTCCGGCATCGACATGAGCGCGCGCATGGTTTCATTGGCGTTGAACATTGCGGTGATGGGCTTCATCCTGGCCAGCGGTGTGCTGGCGCATCTGGGGCATGCGCTGCCCGACCTCGACGCTGCCCAATTGCGTCTTCTCGCCGAAGCTATCGCTGCTGGAAACCCCATCTCCGGGCTCGCCGGGACCGTCGCCCAGGATGCGCTACGCAACGGCTTTGGCTGGGTCATGCTCTATGGCGGGATCGGCGTCTGGATCATGGCCGCCATCAGTTTCGCAAGCTTCAACGGCCGGCCGGTGCGGCGGACGGAGGTTCAGTGCTCCGATTGAACATTATTCTGATTGAACTGGCGCCCTGGCGATCAACCCGCCGGCTGCAGCGGGTCGCTGCCGATCTTGGACAGCAGGATCACCGCCTGCGTGCGGCTGTCGACGCCGAGCTTCTGCAGGATGGCGGAGACATGCGCCTTGATGGTAGCCTCCGATACACCGAGTTCATAGGCGATCTGCTTGTTGAGCAGGCCCTCGGCCAGCATGCCCAGCACCCGTGTCTGCTGCGGCGTCAGAGCCTGCAGCCGCTTGATGAGGTCCGATATTTCGGGATCGCGCTCGATGCCGAGATCGACGCCGGCTGGTGCTGCGATGTCGCCGGCAAGCACCGATTGCACCGCGCTGCGGATCTCCTCCATGCTGGCCGACTTGGAGATAAAGCCGGAAGCGCCGAGATCGAGCGCCCGCCTGATGGTCGCCGGATCGTCATGCGCCGACACCACGACCAGCGGCACCGCCGGATGGATGCCACGCAGCGAGACCAGGCCGGACAGGCCGCTGGCGCCAGGCATCGACAGGTCGAGCAGCACCAGATCGACGTCCTCGTTGGCCACGACCAGCGCCTTGGCGCTCTCGAAATCGCCGGCTTCATGGATGGCGGCGACGTTGCCGATGCCGGCGAGCGCTTCGCGCAGCGCACCGCGAAACAGCGGGTGATCGTCGGCGATGACGAAAGAATAGCCTGCCGGCAAATGTCCCTCCCCAAATCCCCGATGATTTTTGGCTTTTCGGGTTCAATTGGACGATTATGAGGGGCTGCGCGCTGTTTTCAAGCGGCAAAGCCAGCGCGCCGCCTCCCCTGGTTGAAGCGCTCAGGTCTTCTGAGCGCCGTCGTCCTTGTCCATATCCTTGACGATGCCCATGAAGCCGCGCAGGAAGCGCTCCATGTAGCTCATGGTCTTGTTGAAATCCTCCTCGCTCGGCAGTTTCGATTCGAGGCGGGCGGAGAGCGAATTCTCGAGCTTGGTGACGCGCTCGTCCATCGACTTCATCGAGGTTTGCAGGCGGTCGACCTCGTCCTGGAAAGCGGCGCGTTCGTCGGCCGCCATCTTGCAGACGAGCTGACCCGAACGTTCTTCGCAGATCGACATGGCGCCGGTCTGCGTATCGATACGGACAAAGCCGCTATCGGACTTTTCCAGGCGGTAGCGGTCGGTCTCTTCCGAATAAGCTGAAGCCGCGACCAGCGAAACGAGCGCGGCGGGGATCAAGATGTGCTGCAGACGCATGTTGTCCTCCATGTCCAAGGCCTCAGATATCTCATGTTTGCGCCGGAAATGGGGAAGACCCTTGGCGTGGCCTTTCCCGAATGGCTGGTTCGGAATCTTTTTGACGCAATTCCCAAGGGAAAGCGCTATGCGCTTTTCCCGGGAAAACCGTTTCACACTTTTCCTGGAACTGCTCTATAGCGCAACCATGTCTCAGATTATCTACAAGATAACCCCGCAAGCGCCTTGGCGCGAGGCCGAAACGCATGGCCGCTTCACCGGCGCGCCGATCGATGTCGCCGATGGCTTCATCCACTTCTCCACGGCAGCACAGGTCAGGGAAACGGCGGCAAAGCACTTTGCCGGCCAGACGGACCTTCTGCTGGTCGCCATCGACGGCGCCGGCCTGGGTGCTGCGCTGAGATACGAGGTCTCGCGCGGCGGCGCGCTGTTTCCGCATCTTTATGGCCCGCTGGACCTCAAGGCCGTGCTGTGGGTCCGGCCACTGCCGCTTGGCGCCGATGGTGTGCACCAGTTCCCGGCACTGGAGGGGCAATGAGCGTGCTCGACCGGCTCGGCCAGAAGCTGCTGTTCGCCTTCGATCCGGAAACCGCGCATGGCATGTCGATTGCGGCGCTGCGATGCGGCCTGCCGGTCGGTGCGCGGACGACGCTCGACGCGCGGCTGAAGGTCAGCGTCTGCGGCCTCGATTTCCCCAATCCGATCGGCATGGCGGCCGGCTATGACAAGAACGCCGAGGTTCCGGACGCGTTGCTTGGCCTGGGCTTCGGTTTCGCCGAGGTCGGTACCATCACGCCGTTGCCGCAGGCCGGCAATCCGAAGCCGCGTATCTTCCGGCTGACTGCCGACGATGCGGTGATCAACCGATTGGGCTTCAACAATGAAGGCCATGCAGCGGCCGAAAAACGCCTTGCCGCACGCAAGGGGCGCTCCGGCATCGTCGGTGTCAACATCGGAGCCAACAAGGACAGCAGCGACCGCATCGGCGACTATGAGCGCGGTGTCGCCCGGTTTGCGCAATACGCCAGCTATCTCACCGTCAACATCTCCTCGCCCAACACGCCGGGCCTGCGCAACATGCAGGCGCGCGAGCAGCTTGGCGAGCTCTTGTCGCGGGTCATGGCCGCGCGCGCCACGGCAACGGCGCAGCCGCCAGTGTTCCTGAAGATCGCGCCGGATCTGGTCGAGGCAGAGCTGGAGGACATCGCCGCCGAGGTCACCGAAAAGCAGGTGGACGGCGTCATCGTCTCCAACACCACCATCTCCCGACCGCCATTGCGCAGCGGCGACACCGCGCGCGAGACCGGCGGGCTCTCCGGAAAGCCGCTGTTCGAGCGTTCGACCATCGTGCTGGCGAAGATGCGCAAGCTGCTCGGACCGGACCGCGCCATCATCGGCGTCGGCGGCGTCGATTCCGCCGATACGGCGCTGGACAAGATCCGTGCGGGTGCTGATCTGGTCCAGCTCTACACCGGCATGATTTATGCCGGGCCTTCACTGCCAGGCCGTATCCTTTCCGGAATGGTCCGTTTCGTCGAAAAGGAACGGCTGAAGTCGATTTGCGAGTTGCGCGGCAGCCGCCTCGACTTGTGGGCGTCCAGGCAACTCTGAGCCTGCTCTCAGGAGCGTAGATTGCGACTGACGGCCCGCTCGCAAATGGCGCCGCCGATGGCAGGCAACACGCCGAAGAGAAGCAATTGCGCGGTGCCGCCGATGCCAGAAACCGCGGAGAGAATGAACGCAGCGAGCAATCCCAACGCCGCGCCCAAGACATATGGCAGGTAGTTTCGCATAAGCTCGCCCTGGAACAATTGGTGCATCAAGTCTGTTGGAAATCGACTGGAAGTGCAAGTGCATCCGACCGCACAGCAGGGCAACGAACTCGGTTTAACGGGTTGCTTCGGAGCCTCGCCGGCGCATTGGCTAACGTAGCATCAAACGAAAAACCCGCCTGTGCGGCGGGTCACTGGCGCAAATCAGCACCATGGCCAAAAATGTACCATAGCTGAGATCACCGAGTCAAGAAAAAATTCCTATCGCGAACAGGTGCCGTTCGCTGCCTGGACGGCGCAGGGCCTTCCGGAGGGCACCGTCTAAAACGCCGTCCGCACCCTGAGCCGCAGGATCGTCAGCAGGCTGAAGCCTCGCACCAGCAGGAAGACGTGCAGCGCCGCCCAAAGTCCATTGTTGCCGAAGGCGGGCGCAAGGGTCAGCAGCGCGGCCGCGAAAACCAGGAACGACAGCAGCATCATGTTGCGCATGTCGCGGGACCAGGTCGCGCCGATGAAGACGCCATCCATCTGGAACGCCAGCACACCGCTCAGCGCCGTGAATGCCGCCCATGGCAGGTAGATGTCGGCCACCGAACGGACTTCCTCCGATGTCGTCACGAGAGCGACCAGATTGGCGCCACCAGACAGCATTACCAGCGTCGCGGCTCCCGCCAGTCCGAAACCCCAAAACAGCGTCAGCCGCACGGCCTGGCGGAACGGTGCGGCGGCACGTGCGCCGACGGCACGGCCCGCCAGCTGTTCGGCGGCGGTGGCAAAGCCGTCGAGGAAATAGCCGGCGACGAGGAAGAAGTTCATCAGCACGGCGTTGGCGGCCAGCGTCACCGTGCCGAACTGCGCGCCCTGGCGGGTGAACAATGCGAAGGCGGCGAGCAGCGAGAACGAGCGGATCATGATGTCGCGGTTGAGCGACATCATGCGCAGGAAGGCGGCCATGTCGAGCAGGCGGTGGCGCGGCAAGGATGGGGCGGCCCGGAACCGGCGGATCACGATCGCCAGGCCGAGCAGCATGGCCAGGAACTCACCGGTGACGGTCGCCCAGGCAACGCCGGCGACACCCCAGCCAAGTTCCAACCCAAGCACGAAGCAGAGCGCGATGTTGATGCCGTTCAGCACCAATTGCAGCATCAGCCCAAGCCCGCCCTCGCCGCGCCCCAGCACATAGCCGAGGATGGCGTAGTTGATCAGCGAGAACGGCGCCGCGAGCAGCCTGATCCTGATGTAGACGCCCATCGCCTCGCTGACGCGCGGTTCGGCGCCCATGAACTTTTGCCCGGCGATGGCGACCAGCGGCGCAAGGGCAGCGAGCACGATGCCGGCGATAACCGCGATCAGCACGGCGCGCCAGAACACCGCCTGTTCCTCCAGGGCATCGCCACGCCCAAACGCCTGTGCGACAAGGCCGGTGGTGCCCGAGCGCAGGAAATTGAAAGAGGTGAAGACGACGTCGAAGATCAATGCGCCGGCCGCCAGGCCGCCAAGCAAGGCGGCATCGCCGAACTGGCCGATGACAGCCGTGTCGACCAGGCCGAGCATCGGCGTCGTCAGATAGGCAAGCGTCATCGGCACGGCGATGGCGAGCACGGAGCGATTGGTGACGACAAATGATCCGGGGTTGATTGGGGATCTGGCGTCGGCTGGGGTTGCACCCTGGTCCAAGGATTGCTGCCTTGCTGATTGCGGCTTGATCGAACTGCCGATGTGCCTCATTTTCCAGCCACCGCGCAATCACTCTTCCCGTGACGGCCAACCGAATCCCCGGCCTGGCGCGAGCCGCCGGATCCAGTTCATGCCCCTGCACATCGTCCATCATCCCGACTACGACGCCGGCTTCGCCGTCAACCATCGCTTTCCGATGAGCAAATATCCCTTGCTGATGGGGGCGCTGCGTACACGCGGCCTCGCAGGCCCCGACGCGCTCAGCACCGCCGAACCGGCACTGGTGTCATGGCTGGAGCTTGCCCATGCGCCCGACTATGTCGACCAGGTCGTCAGCTGCCGCGTGCCCGAGAAGATCGAGCGCGAGATCGGTTTTCCGATCGGACCCCGCGTCTCGCTGCGCGCGCAGCTTGCCACCGGCGGCACCGTGCTGGCGGCGCGGCTGGCCTTGCGCCACGGTATCGCCTGCAACACCGCCGGCGGCAGCCACCATGCACGGCGCGCGCAAGGAGCGGGCTTCTGCACCTTCAACGATGTCGCCGTCGCCGCGCTGGTCCTGCTCGCCGAAGGCGCGGCACGCAACATCCTGGTCGTCGATCTCGACGTGCACCAGGGCGACGGCACGGCGGATATTCTTGCCGATGATCCACGCGTGTTCACCTTTTCCATGCATGGCGACCGCAACTACCCCGTGCGCAAGATCGCCTCCGACCTCGATGTCGCGCTGCCCGACGGCACGGGTGACGCTGCCTATCTCGAGAGGCTCGCCGCCATCCTGCCGGAGCTCTCCGCCCAAGCCCATTGGGACATCGTGTTCTACAATGCCGGCGTCGACGTCCATGCCGAGGACCGGCTTGGCAGGCTGTCGCTATCGGATGACGGGCTGCGCGCCCGCGACGACATGGTGATCAGCCACTTTCGCACGCGGGGCGTTCCGGTCTGCGGCGTCATCGGGGGTGGCTATTCAACTGACGTGCCCACGCTTGCCGCGCGCCACGCCATCCTGTTCGAGGTGGCCGCGGGCCACGCCCGATAGCACGATCTTGTCCAAAAACCGGGTGCCAGGGTTCGCTGACGCGGACCTGCGGTTCGGGATCATGCTCTACTTCCGGTAGTTGGCGAGCCTCAACAGGATGAAGGCCGGCACGACGATAGCCGCGCCCAGCAGGATATAGCCGAGGAAACGGTCGATGGCGTGGAAGCCGAGATTCCACAGGTCCATGAAGAATTTGCGGATGCCGTAGAGCACATCCATCGGCGACCAGCCGAAGGCGTTCATGACCAGGCCGACGAGGAAAGACACCACCAGCAGTTTCAGGATCACCTTGAGCGGCGAGTCGCCAAGAAAGCGCGTCAATGCGGACAAGGCCCGTCTCCAGATTGAGGTACCCAGGCTAGAGGGCGTCAGCCAGACATACGCACTTGGCTTGTCCGCTTCAAGCCGGGAGTTCTGCGGGGTAGCGAGACACCGAGCATAGTGTGGCCGCAAGCCGAGCCCAGGCGCATGGCAGACTGCCGGCTACTGCCGCACCGATCCCGCTGGCTTATCTGTTTTCTAACCAATTGCCGCTATTCCCAATCGGATAGCGGGAGCAAGGCTTTGGTGGAGACGGAGAGAAACACCGCGCGACGCGGCGTCATGCTGTCGGTGGTCATCCCATGCTACAACGAGCTGGATGGCGTGGCCGAACTGCATCGGCGGGTAACGGCCGCATGCCTTGAACAAGGCCCTTCCTACGAGATCGTCCTTGTTATCGATGGCGCGACCGACGGCACGCGCGAGGCCATTCTCCAGCTGGCCGAAAAGGACGACCATGTCGTCGCCATCGACCTTGCCCGCAATTACGGCCACCAGATCGCGTTGAGCGCCGGGCTCGAATTCTGTCGCGGCCAGCGCATTCTCATTCTCGATGCCGACCTGCAGGATCCGCCTGAACTGCTCGGCGCGATGATGACGAAGATGAACGAAGGCTTCGATGTGGTCTACGGCCAGAGGCTGACGCGCGATGGCGAAAGCTGGTTCAAGCTCGCCTCCGCGTCCATGTTCTATCGCTTGCTGCGCCGGATGGTCGACGTAGACATAGCCCCGAATACCGGTGATTTCCGGCTGATGAACCGTCGCGCGCTCGACCATCTGAACGCGATGCCAGAGCGTTACAGGTTTATTCGCGGCATGGTGAGCTGGATCGGGCTGAAACAGGTGGCTTTCCCCTATGAGCGGCACCGCCGCTTTGCCGGCACCACCCACTATCCGCTGAAGAAAATGCTTCTTCTGGCGGTCGACGCGATGACCAGCTTCTCCATCGTGCCGTTGCGGTTCGCCTCGCTGCTCGGAATGATGTTCGGGCTTCTGGGCCTGGTCGTGCTCGGCTACACGCTGCTCGAATGGTCGGTCGGAAACGTGTTGCCCGGCTGGACCAGCCTTGCCGCGATCGTGCTGATCCTCGGCAGCGTCCAGCTTATGGTGCTCGGGATCTTCGGCGAGTATCTCGGGCGCATGTACATGGAGACAAAGCGGCGGCCGCTCTACTTCGTCAACGAGATCGTTTCGCGCAGCCAGGCGGTGGAGGACGGCGAATTGCCGGTCCATCGCCTGCAGGAGATGGCAAAGAGGGCCGCACGTGCTTGAGGCGGAGTTCGACCAGTTTGCGCGGGAATATCAGGAGCAGCATGCCGCAAGCATAAGGCTGAGCGGCGAAAACCCGGATTTCTTCGCCAGGTACAAGATCGACGACGTCGCCGCGACGCTGCGGCGGGCCGGTGTCAAACCGCGACGAATACTGGATTTCGGCGCCGGCGTCGGCAATTCGCTAGGCCATATGCGCAACGCGTTTCCCGACGCGGAGATCACCTTGCTCGATCCTTCGCGGGAATCGCTCGACATCGCCAGCAAGCGCTTTCCCGGCCAGGCCGCCTTCACGCATTTCGACGGCAAGACAATTCCCTTTGCCGACGGCAGCTTCGACCTGGCCTTCGCGGCCTGCGTCTTCCACCATATTCCCGAGAACCTGCAGATCGGGCTGTTCGCCGAGATCGGCAGGGTGCTGGCCGATGGCGGCAGCTTCTTCGTCTTCGAACACAATCCCTGGAACCCGCTGACCACGCACGCGGTGAGAAACTGTGCCTTCGACGAAAACGCGGTTTTGATAAATTCGCGCGAGATGCGCGGGCGCATGGCCGAGGCGGGCCTTGCCAACACGAGGATCGTCTACCGGATTTTCTTTCCTCGGATGCTTGCGAGACTGAGGCCGTTCGAGCGCTTCCTCACCAAGGTACCTGTCGGAGCCCAATATTTTGCGTATGTGGTCAAGCCTGCCGTTTGACTTCCCGAGGATGCTGCGATTTGGCGCCGTCGGTCTGTTGAACACGGCGCTGGGATACGCGGTCATCCTGGCCGGGCTTGCGCTTGGTCTGGGCGACATCCTTGCCAACGCCACGGGTTATGCCGCCGGCCTTGTCCTCGGCTTCTTCCTCAACCGCCAATGGACCTTCAGCAGAGCCGATGGCTTCCAGCCCGGAACCGCGCTGCGCTACGGGGGTGTCTTTCTGGTCGCCTACAGCATCAATCTGGCCGTCGTGATCGCCGCCCGTTCGGCAGGCATCGTCGAAAACCCGCTGGTCCACCTCGCGGGAATCTGCGTCTATTCGGTGGTTTTCTATCTTGGCTCGGCCCGCTTCGTGTTTGTGGGACGTGGGGACGACAGCACCGACCGCACAGTTCGGGTGGCCGACAAGCCTCGGCGGCAGTCCGCCAGTCCAACACCTTGAACCCAACTGTCACCGGAACCGATCAGAGGCGGCGCATCATGAACGACGCTCAGGCCAGTGTGGCGGCCGCGACATACAACGAGCGGAACAGGCTGATCTTCTGCCTGCTCGCGGCCTTGGCGATGGCGGGTGCGTTGGCTGCCCAGGCAGGCGCCACCCTGCAGGATCCCGACAGCTGGTGGCAAGTGAAAGTCGGTCTCGATTTCCTGACAAACCGGACATTTCCGACCGTCGATCCTTACTCCTACACGTTTGCCGGCCAGCCCTGGATTGCCAAGGAATGGCTGGGGCAGGTCCTGCTGGCTCTTGCCTACCGGGCGGGCGGCTGGAACGGGGTCGTCACCGCGATCATCGCCTCGATCTCCCTGACGGTTTTCCTCATGGGGTGGTTTCTCAGCGCATGGCTGAAACCGATCCTGGCGATTACACTGGCCTTCGCGGCGGTGTTCCTGATCAACCCGATCTTCACGGCGCGTCCGCATGTCTTCACCTTCCCGATCATCGTCATCTGGACGGCGGTGCTGTTCGGTGCGGCAAGGGAAGAACGGGCGCCGCCCTGGTGGCTGCTTGTCCTGGTCGTATTATGGGCGAACCTGCACGCCACCTTCACCTTGAGCTTCGTCATCGCGGCTTTCGCCGGTCTCGATCTGCTGGCGCGCACGGGCTTGTCAAAACCGGCCCTGCTGGCGAAATGGATCGCGTTCGGCCTGCTTTGCCCGCTGGTCAGCCTGTTCCACCCGTACGGCGTCCAGGCCATCCTGGCGACGCTCGCCGTGGCTTACGGCAACGAGGCAGTGTCGCTGATCATGGAATGGAAACCGTTCAATCCGCCGGACAGTCCTGTCCAGGAAGCGGTGATGCTGCTGGCGCTTTTCGGGCTATTGGTGTCCCGATTGCGAATTGGCTGGGCCAAGGCGTTGTTCGTCGTCTTCACCTTGCATGTCTATCTCGCCCATGTGCGCTTCATGTACCTGTTCTTCCTGCTGATTCCGCTGGTGATGGCGGCCGAGGTCGCACAGCAATATCCCTCGCTTTCAGCCACCGCGTGGCTGGCCGAAAAGCGCGACGGGCTGGAGAGATTCTTAGCCAGACGGTTCTACGCCATTTGCGGCACGGCAGCCGTTCTGCTGATTGGCGGGGTCGCTGTGCTCGGCAGCGTCTATCAGGTAGCGCCAAGTCCGAAGACATCGGCCAGCGGGGCGCTGGCATTCGCGCAAAGCCATCATCTATCCGGCAACGTGCTGAATTCCTACAATTTCGGCGGCACGCTGATTTTCCACGGGTTCAAGACCTATATCGACGGACGGACGGACCAGCTGTTCCTCGGCGGTTTCACAAAGAGCGATAACGACACCGGACGCGGCGACGGCAAGCCGCTCCTCGAAGCCCGCCTGAAGAAATACGCAATAGATTGGGCGCTGCTATCGGCCGACGACAGCCGCATTCCCTTCTTCGACCAGTTGGGCTGGAAACGGGCCTATTCGGACGACTACGCGGTAATCTATCTGCCCGGCGCCTGATCCCGGTGCGTTCCTGGCGAATTTCGCGACAGCAATATATGCCTTGACACCCATGTTGCAGCGCAGCAAAATTGCTGCCTGGGGGTAAGCCTGTGAGATCGACGAGCCGGGATTTTCAGCACGATCGACGACATCGCCGCATGAGCGTGTCGGGTGCGGCCGCACGGATCCTGGTGGTCGCGCGCGGGCCGGCCGGATGAACTACCGGCGCGACATCGACGGCCTGCGGGCCGTTGCGGTGCTGCCCGTCGTGCTCTTCCATTTCGGCGTGTCCGCCATTCCCGGCGGCTTCACCGGTGTCGACATCTTCTTCGTCATATCGGGCTATCTGATCAGCGGCAGCCTGCTCGATGATCTTGAGCGGGGCCAATTCTCGATCGGCCGCTTCTACTGGCGCCGCGCACGGCGCATCCTGCCGGCGCTGACCTTCGTCATCCTGCTCGCGAGCATTGCCGCCTGGTTCATCCTTCTGCCTTCGGATCTCCACGAATTCAGCCTCAGCGTGATCGCCGCCTCGACCTTCTGGTCGAACATCTATTTCTGGAAAACGACGAACTATTTCTCCATCGACGCCGAACTGCGGCCGCTCCTGCACACATGGTCGCTTTCGGTGGAAGAGCAGTATTATATCTTCGCGCCGATCCTCCTTTATCTGATCTACCGATACGTCTCGAAGCGCTGGCTGACGGTACTTCTGCCGATGGCCATCGGCAGCTTTGCCCTGGCAGTCATAGCAACCTCGCTGGCACCGACGGCAGGGTTCTATCTCTTGCCGACGCGCATATGGGAGCTGGCGCTGGGCGCCATGCTGATGTTGCGGAAGCCTCCGGTCCTAGCCAGTCGGCTGGCGATGGACCTGATCGGCCTCGCCGGCTTTGCCCTGATTGCATTTGGCTTTGTGATGATTTCGGACAGCGATCCGTTTCCCGGCTACAATGCCCTATTCCCCTGCATCGGAACAGCTCTGCTGATCTATGCTGGCCAGGATAGCGCCGACAGGCCGGCACCTGTCGCCACTCGCGTGCTTCGGTTGGCGCCGCTGGTCTGGGTCGGCCTCATTTCCTATTCGCTTTACCTCGTCCACTGGCCAATCAACTCCTTCGTCCATTATCTCTCCCTGAAGACTGTCGGTGTGCCAACGATTATCGCGATGACGGTTGCCAGTTTCGCCTTGGCGGCATTCTCCTGGAAATATGTCGAGCAACCCTTCCGCCACAAACGAGCCTATACCGCCCCGCTGCCCATCTTCGCGTTTTCGGCGACGGCAATCGTGCTGCTGTGCGCCGGTGGTTTGGCCGGCGCACTGGGCAACGGTTTCCCGCAACGGTTTCCGGATTTCTCGACCGAACGTATCCGGGTCGGCGACTGGCGCAACGGCATCTGTTTCAACGAAAACGGGACCGGCATCGAAGACTGGAACCTTGCCGACTGCACCCGTACAACGGGCTTTGCCACCAATGTGCTGCTGTGGGGCGATTCTTTCGCTGCCCACTATGTTCCGGGACTTGAGCCCAACGCCCAGAAAATCCAGGCCAATGTCATCCAATACACCTATGCCGGCTGTCCGCCCGACCTGACCTATTTTTCCTATGCTCGGCCTGCCTGCACCCGCTTCAACGAACGGGCCTTGTCGATCATTCGCGACGCCAACATCCAGGCGGTGATCCTGAGCGGCCGATGGACCGACTACCAGGCCAGGGGCTTCGACGGCCTGCAGAAGACGATCGATCGGCTTCGCGAGATGGGGGTCAAGGTCTATACCGTCGGCCAGTCTCCGGAATTCATCGCCGACGTCCAGAAGATCGCTTTTTTGGTGAAACGGGAGCATGCCGGAACCACGTCCTGGCCGATGGCTATGGATCCGGACATCAACGCTCGGGTTCTGCCGTTCACCAAAGGGGGCGATTTCATAGATCCGCTGACGTATCTGTGCGACTCGGCCGGTTGTTCATACGCCGATGCCACGACCAATGAATTTCTCTACTTCGACTATGGCCACTTCTCTTCCGCCGGCGCGACGCTGGCCATCTCGAAATACTGGCCAAGCTTCGCCCCCAGCAATGAGGTCGCGGAGGCAAAACGGCAATTCACGGCCGCGGGCGCGCCGTGATCCGCAGCACGACCGTCGTGAGAACAGGCCGCTTTGCGATTGCCCGAAGGCTAACCCTCATGGTAACGAGGGCGCAAGCGGGTATGATGTAATGGTAGCTTGTCAGCTTCCCAAGCTGAACGCGAGGGTTCGATTCCCTCTACCCGCTCCAGTCTAAGGCGTCAGAACCATTTCAGCGCCTGCCTGTTCGTCGAACACAACCGAGCAGCCTCGCGCAAGCGCCACCGTTGCGAGGGCGCTTGCCGCCGCGTCATCCGATGAAACGAAATCGCCGGTCAACACCCGCAATTCTTCCACGCCTTCAGCCATGGAAACGAAATTCCCGACCGATCGATCGTGCTTGCAGGCCTCGATCACGCAAAGCAGATCGATGATTTCGAAGCTGCGCATGTTCAGCCTCCAGAAGAAATCGTCCCTTGCAAGATCATGAACGCATCGGCGGGAAATAATGTTCCCAGCTCGCTTTCGCCAGCCTCGGCCTGGCGGTGCTTTTGCCGGACAACCTTACCCGAGCGAACCATCATCCCACTTCCCTCAGAATGAAGTCGTGCAGCATCTTGGCGGCCGGCGACAGCGCGCGATTCCTAACCGTGATCAGGCTGTAGGGCCTGACCTCGATGTCGAATTCGGTCTGGACGACGTCGATGGCGCCGGCCAGCCCGTCAGGGTTCTGGATGAATTTCGCCACCTGGACAGAGACCGGTGCGATGGCATCGGATTGCGCGACCATGACCAGGGTCAGGAGCAGCGAACTGGTGTTCAGGATACGGTCCGGCAAAGCGATGTTGCGGTTGAGGAAGTTGCTCTCCATGGCCTGGCGCAAGGGCGAGCCGCCAGACTGGAAGACCCAGTCATAGGCGGCGGTCTCTTCCAGCCGCACCGCCTCGCCCTTGGTGAGCGGATGGCCCCGGCGCACGATCAGGCAGGCCTTCTCGACGCCGATGACGCGCGACTCGAACAGCCGCGGATTGAGATCGTCCGGGATGCGGGCGATGATGAAGTCATGGCGCGTGGCGATCAGCTCGCGTGCCAGCACATTGGAGGTCTCGACCTGCATGGTGATCTCGATGCGCGGATAGATGCGGCGGATTTCACGAATTGCCGGCACCGCCAGCTCGATTGCAGGCGCGGTCACGGCACCCAGGAAAACCGAACCACCCTTGCCCGCCTTGAGCTCGGAAATCTCGCGGTCCACCTCACGCATCTCCAGCAGGATCGAGCGCGCCCGCCTGGCCAAAGCCTTGCCGTATGGCGTCAAGGTGATACCGCGCGGCAGCCTCTCGCACAGCTTGACCTCCAGCACCGCCTCCATCTCTGCGATCATGCGCGAGGCCGCCGGCTGCGAAATGTTCAGAACCTGGGCTGCCGCGCTGACCCGGCTGTGGTCGTCTAGCGCGACGATCATGCGCATGTGACGCAGACTGAGACCGCTGCGCAGCAGGGTTTCGCCATCGCCCGGTGCTTCTCTGTAACCATTTGAAGCTGTTGTCGGATTCCCGGGCCGCGCCATCGCTTTTCCCTGCCTTCTGCTCGTGTAAGGCCGACCTTGGAGTCAGCCCGTCACGTCCCAATACATATACCAACCATGATATAGCAACCATCAAAGATCGCATTTGACAGTTATGGCAAAGACCCACACCCTCCGCGCGTTCCAAGACGTGACGGTCGCTGACGAGAAAAATCGTATCGATTGAATCAGCGTCTCGGGGCCATGGGAGGATACCGGAGATCGATATGACGGCAGCAGTGCCCTTGGCGCTTCTGCACGATTGCGCGGCCCGCGACCCCCGGGGTGCCGCGTCCATCAAACAGGGAGAGTTAAAGTGAAAATCATCAAGACACTGGCCGCCGTCGCGGCCCTTGGCATCGCTGCCATGACCTACTCGGCGCACGCAGCCGACAAGGGTCTTGTCGGCGTGCTGATGCCGACCAAGACCTCGCAGCGCTGGATCAATGACGGCGACGCCGTCAAGTCCCAGCTCGAGGCTCTCGGCTACACCGTCGACCTGCAATACGCGCAGGACGACATCCCCAACCAGCTCAGCCAGCTGGAAAACGAAATCACCAAAGGCCCGAAGGCGCTGATCATTGCTTCGATCGACGGCACCACCCTGTCGGATGCTCTGCAGAAGGCCGCTGACGCGGGCGTCGTCGTCGTCGCCTATGACCGCCTGATCAAGAAGACCGCCAATGTCGACTACTACACCACCTTCGACAATTTCGGCGTCGGCGTGATCCAGGCGAATTCGCTGGTTAAGGGCCTCAAGGAGCGCTTCCCGAACACCAAGCCGTGGAACGTCGAACTGTTCGGCGGCTCGCCCGACGACAACAACGCCTTCTTCTTCTACGACGGCGCCATCTCCGTCCTGCAGCCGCTGATCGACGACGGCTCGATCAAGATCAAGTCCGGCCAGACCGGCATGGACAAGGTCGGCACGCTGCGTTGGCTCGCCGCCACTGCCCAGGCGCGCATGGACAATCTGCTGTCGGCCAACTATTCGGACGGCAGCCGCGTCGATGGCGTGCTGTCGCCCTATGACGGCCTGTCGCGCGGCATCACCGCCTCGCTGCGCGCCGTCGGTTACGGCACAGACGCACAGCCCTGGCCGATCGTGACTGGCCAGGATGCCGAGACCGCCTCGGTCAAGCTGATCATCACGGGCGAGCAGTACTCGACCGTGTTCAAGGACACCCGCGAACTGGCCAAGGCCACCGTCGAGCTCGTCGACAAGGTGCTCTCGGGCGGCAAGCCGGACGGCCTCGATGAAAAGACCTACAACAACGACGTCAAGGTCGTTCCCTCGATCCTGTTGACGCCGCATGAGGTCGACAAGTCGAACTACCAGGCACTGGTCGTCGACTCCGGCTACATCAAGGCCGACGAACTGAAGTAACCCCGGTTACAAAATCAGGGGTCCTGCGCAACGCAGGGCCCCTTTTCGTTCACCAGCGAGCCCGGTATTGTCGCCGACCTCGCCGGCAATGTTTGCCGACCTCTCAAGGAGCGGTTGTCCCATGGCCCCGACGATTTTGGAGATGCGCGACATCACCAAGACGTTCCCCGGCGTGAAGGCGCTGTCGAACGTCAACCTCAGCGTCGAGGAAGGCGAGATTCATGCCGTGGTCGGCGAGAACGGCGCCGGCAAGTCGACGCTGATGAAGGTGCTGTCGGGCGTCTATCCCTCAGGAACTTATGACGGCCAGATCATCTTTAACGGCGAGGAATGCCAGTTCAAAGGCATCCATGACAGCGAGCGCAAGGGCATCGTCATCATCCACCAGGAACTTGCGCTGGTGCCGATGCTGTCGATCGCCGAAAACATCTTCCTCGGCAACGAGCACGCCAGATACGGCATCATCGACTGGAATTCCAACGAGGCGCGCACCAGCGCCCTGTTGAAGAAGGTGGGCCTCAAGGAGGACCCCAAGACGCTGATCACCAATATCGGCGTCGGCAAGCAGCAGCTGGTCGAGATCGCCAAGGCGTTGAGCAAGGAAGTCAAGCTCCTGATCCTGGACGAGCCGACGGCGTCGCTCAGCGAAAAGGACAGCCAGGCGCTGCTCGACCTTCTGCTCGAATTCAAGCGGCAGGGCATGACCTCGATCCTGATCTCGCACAAGCTCAACGAGGTGAACCGGGTCGCCGACAAGGTCACGGTCATCCGTGACGGGCGCACCATCGAGACGCTGGCCAAGAAGGACATCTCTGAAGACCGCATCATCACTTCGATGGTCGGCCGTTCGCTCGACGACCGCTATCCGCCGCGCGAGCCTGACATCGGCGAGGTCGTGTTCGAAGTGAAGAACTGGTCGGTCTATCACCCGCTCCATGCCGAGCGGCAGGTGATCAAGGGCATCGACATCAACGTGCGCAAGGGCGAAGTGGTGGGCATTGCCGGGCTGATGGGCGCTGGCCGCACCGAATTCGCCATGAGCCTGTTCGGCCGCTCCTACGGCCGCCGCATCTCCGGCGAGGTGCTGCTCAAGGGCAAGCCGGTCGACGTATCCTCGGTGAGCAAGGCGGTCCAACACGGTATCGCCTACGTCACAGAGGACCGCAAGACCTACGGTCTCAACCTCATCGACCATATCAAGCACAACATCACGCTGGCCAATCTTGGCGGCGTCTCGCGCCACAGCGTGATCGACGACATGCGCGAGCTCGCCGTTGCCAACGACTATCGCAAGAAGACCAATATCCGCGCTTCCAGCGTCTATCAGATGACCGGCAATCTCTCCGGCGGCAACCAGCAGAAAGTGGTGTTGTCGAAATGGCTGTTCGCCGACCCGGACGTGCTGATCCTCGACGAGCCGACGCGCGGCATCGATGTCGGCGCAAAGTACGAAATCTATACGATCATCGCCCGTCTCGCGGCTGAGGGTAAGGCGATCGTCGTCATCTCGTCGGAAATGCCGGAATTGCTTGGCATCACCGACCGCATCTACGTCATGAACGAAGGGCGCATCGTGGGCGAAATGCCCGCCGCGGACGCAAGCCAGGAAAAAATAATGCGCGCCATCGTTCGTGGAGAAGGAAAAGCAGCATGAGCACCGAAAGCGCCCCCGCCCCGCAGGGCAACGTCGCCGAAGAGCAGCGCCCACGCATCGCCGTCTCGGCGCTGACGACGAACCTGCGCGAATACGGCCTGATCCTGGCGCTGATCGCCATCATGGTGTTCTTCCAGTTCACCACGAACGGAACGCTGTTCAAGCCGGTGAACCTGAGCAACCTGGTGCAGCAGAACTCGTTCATCATCGTGATGGCGCTGGGCATGCTGCTGGTCATCGTCTCCGGCCATATCGATCTAAGCGTTGGCTCGGTCGCTGGCTTCATCGGCGCCCTGGCGGCGATGATGATGGTCATCTGGCCGCTTGGTCCGTTCAGCAACCCGCTGGTGGTTTCGATCATCTGCCTCATCGTGGGCGGCGCGATCGGTGCGGCGCAAGGCTACTGGATCGCCTATCACCGAATACCGAGCTTCATCGTCACGCTGGCCGGCATGCTGATCTTCCGCGGCATCTGCCAGGCCCTGCTGGGCGGCGGATCCTCGGTGGGGCCGCTACCCGATGGCTTCAAGGCGCTCAGCTCCGGCTTCATCCCGGATGTCATCGGCCCGCTGACGCTGATCCCGCCGACGGTGAACGCGGCCGGCAAGACCATCATGGGCAGCGGCCTGACGCTGCACATGACGACGATCGTGCTGGGCCTGATCGCTGTGCTGGCCTACGCCTATTTCGGGGTGAGGACGCGCCGCAAGCGCGAACGCCATGGCTATGAGGCCGAGCCCTTTGCCCTGTTCGTCGTCAAGACGCTGGTCGGCAGCGCGCTGGCGCTGTTCCTGGTCTACCAGTTCGCCAGCTACAGGGGCCTGCCGGTGGTGCTGCTCGTCATGGGCGTGCTGATCTCGCTGTTCGTCTTCGTCACCAAGCGCATGACCATCGGCCGCCGTATCTATGCCATGGGCGGCAATTCCAAGGCCGCGCAGCTGTCAGGCATCAACACCGAGCGGCTGACGCTGATGGTGTTCATCAATATGGGCGTGCTGTCGGCGCTCGGCGGCCTGATCATCGCGGCGCGACTGGGACAGGCGGTGCCGGCCGCGGGCCTCGGCAGCGAGCTCGACGTCATCGCCGCCGTCTTCATCGGCGGCGCCTCGGCGATGGGCGGCGTCGGTCAGGTCATCGGCGCGGTGGTCGGCGGCTTCATCATGGGCGTGATGAACAACGGCATGTCGATCATGGGCGTCAACGTCGACTGGCAGCAGGTGGTCAAAGGCCTGGTGCTGCTCGGTGCTGTGATCTTCGACGTCTACAACAAGAACAAGGCTTGAACGGGCTTAAGAGCAATTCCAGGAAAAGTGTGAAACGGTTTTCCGCCTGGAATTGCGCCAAGACAATGAGTTAGAGCGGTTCGCCGTTTCCGTGAAACGGTGAACTGCTCTAGGCGAGGCAAGCAGGAGGCATACGATCGCGGCGCTGCCGGCAACCCGCCGGTAACAGAAGTCCCTGAGGGACCAGGCCCGCGAGCGCAATCCGAACTGAGAATTTAAACCGTGGCATGGACGAGGTCCCGGCCGCGCTGAGTAAGGTCTGCCGTTTTGGCAGTCCTGCCAAGGCAAATGAGAGAGGATTCATCATGCTGATCTCCCAGATCCTCGACGACGCCGAGACCATCCGCGTCGTCGCCCGCAATGGCGGCAAGACCCGGATCATCAATGGCGCCCGTAGCGTCTATTCGCTGGCGATGGAGGCCGCCCGCACCGGCGTCGGCCTCGTCGCGCTGATCGAACGCAAGGGGCTTGGCGAGACGGTCGATCTCGAGGCCGCTTACAAGAAGGGGCGGCTGCTGTCGCCGATCAATCACCCTGATCCGGCGCATCTGCACCTGACCGGCACCGGGCTGACGCATCTCGGCTCCGCCGCGACGCGCGATTCCATGCACAAGAAGCTGAGCGCCGACGGCGAGGAGCAGCTCACCGATTCCATGAAGATGTTTCGCATGGGGCTGGAGGGCGGCAAGCCAGCAAATGGCCAGATCGGCGTGCAGCCGGAATGGTTCTACAAGGGCAACGGCACGATGGCGGTGGCGCCAGGTGCCGCACTTCTGTCACCGGCCTTTGCCAAGGACGCCGGCGAAGAGCCCGAGGTGGCCGGCATCTATGTCATCGGCGACGACGGCGCACCTTTCCGCGTCGGCTTCACGCTGTCGAACGAGTTTTCCGACCACGTCACCGAGCGCGTGAACTATCTGTTCCTCGCCCATTCCAAGCTGCGCAACGCCTCGTTCGGTCCGGAAATCCTGATCGGCAACCTGCCGCCCGATATCCGCGGCACCTCGCGCATCGTGCGTGACAGCGAGGTGCTGTGGGAAAAGCCGTTCCTGTCCGGCGAAGCGAACATGTCGCACACCATCGCCAATCTCGAACATCACCATTTCAAATACGCGGCCTTCCGCCAGCCGGGCGACGTGCATGTGCATATGTTCGGCACGGCCACGCTCTCTTTCGCCGACGGCATCAGGACCGAGGCCGGCGATGTGTTCGAGATCGAGGCCGGGGACTTCGGCCTGCCGCTGCGCAATCCGCTCGAGATCGAACAGCCGGTGAAGGTGGCGGTGAAGGCGCTTTGAGGTAGCGCCTTTTTCCTTCTCCCCTTGTGGGAGAAGGTGGATCGGCGCGTTAGCGCCGAGACGGATGAGGGGTGTTCCAGCGAAATAAGACGTTGGCGTTCCCTGGAACACCCCTCATCCGTCGCCTTCGGCGACACCTTCTCCCACAAGGGGAGAAGGGAAGAAGCGCCCAGCCTCAATAAATATCGAAGTCGAAATACTTGGCCTGGATCTTCTTGTAGGTGCCGTCGGCAACGATCGCATCGATGGCCGCGTTGAGCTTGTCGCGCAGGGCCGTGTCTTCCAGGCGCACGGCAATGCCGGCTTGCGTTTCGGTGCCCTTGACGTCGCCGACCAGCTTGCAGCAGCCGTCGCTTGCCTTCTTCAGCCAGTCCATCAGGACGAACTTGTCCGAGATCACAGCGTCGAGACGACCGTTGGTCAGGTCGGTGATCGCCTCTTCCTGGGTCGGATAGAGCTTTGCCTCCGCGCCTGCCTTGCCATACTCATTCTGGGCGTAGTCGGCCTGCGTGGTCGAAGCCTGGGCGCCGACCGTCTTGCCGGCCAGTGCCGGTGGTTCGGTCGAGCTGAGATCGCTATCCTTCGGCGCCACCAAAGCGAGCGGTGTCGTGTAATATTTGTTGGTGAAGGCGACCTGCTTCTTGCGCTCCTCGGTGATGCTCATCGAGGCGATGATGGCGTCGAATTTCTTCGCCTGCAAAGCGGGAATGATGCCGTCCCAGTCCTGGGTGACGATCTCGCACTCGACCTTCATCTGCGCGCATAGTGCATTGGCGATGTCGATGTCGAAGCCTTCGACCTTGCCGTCAGCGGTAATGGTGTTGAACGGCGGATAGGCGCCCTCCGTGCCGATCTTGATTTTCTCCTGCGCCTGCGAAAGCGAGCCGGCCGCCACCACCAGCATGGCAGCGCCTGCTGCCGATATGATCCATTTTGAAATCTGCATTTTCTTGGTTCCCCTTGCAGTGTTTCGTTTCAAGGTCAGCGTAACCAAGCATGGCGGGGCAGAGTCAGGCAAGCTGAGTCTGGTCGGGACCGAAGGCCATCAATCGATTAGGTCGATTTCAAATTCGGGTAGCCTTTGCCACTTGGCAAAAGGATTTGGATCACGCCGCCAATACTCCAGCACTTTGACTGGCTCAACACTCAGGTCGCCGTTCTCGGCGTGCAAACCTGCTGGAGGCTCGCCCATTGCCAAAGTCTTCGACCGGGTCAGATGGTCGGCTCTCTCAAACTGGGCGGTGTGCCCGCATATCAACTGCAGGTATTCAGGACCACCGCGCGCCCGAGCCAATACAAGGAGGCATTCCGTTGGCCTACCATACGCGCCCATGCCTGGACGAAACGGAGCAAAGCGCGGCACGTCATGGACATCCCACCAAATCGGTTTGCTGTCGGTTAGCGATAAGATGTCGTCATAGGGGTCGTTCATTGAACTCACCGCTCTTCCAGTACGAACCATCTCCTGGCCGAGTTTTCACAAGAGCTCCGCCGGATCAAGTATTCAGCGCGCGGCGCGGAAATGCTTGGACAGCTTCAGGCCCTGCGCCTGATAGTTGGAGCCGAGATCGGTGCCATAGAGGGCCTGCGGCCGCTTCAGCATATGCTCGTAGACCAGCCGGCCGACGATCTGGCCATGGTCGAGAATGAACGGCACTTCATGGCTGCGCACTTCCAGCACCGCCCGGCTGCCGGTGCCGCCAGACGCGGAGTGGCCGAAGCCCGGATCGAAGAAGCCGGCATAATGGACGCGGAATTCGCCGACCAGCGGATCGAAGGGCGTCATCTCGGCGGCGTAGAGCGGCGGCACGTGCACCGCCTCCTGGCTGACGAGGATGTAGAACTCGTCGGGATCGAGCACCAGTTCGCCGGCGCCGCTCTTGTGGATCGGCTCCCAGAAGTCGACGACTTCCTGCGCGGCGCGCTTGTCGACATCGACGAGGCCGGTGTGATGCTTGCCGCGGTAGCCGACCAGGCCGTTTTGGTCGCCGTTGAGGTCAATCGACAGCGCGATGCCGCCGCCGGAAATGTTCGGCGGCTCGGTAGCGACCAGCATCTCGGCGCGATGCAGGGCGTGCAGCTCGACTTCGGAGAGCAGCGCATTGCCGGTGCGGAAGCGGATTTGCGACAGGCGTGAGCCGGTGCGCACGACGATCGGGAAGGTGCGGGGGCTGACTTCCAGAAACAGCGGGCCGTGATAGCCGGCAGCGATCTTGTCGAACTCGTGGCCGCGATCGGTCATGACCCGGGTGAAGATGTCGAGCCGCCCGGTCGAGCTCTTCGGATTGGCCGAGGCCGAAATATCAGCCGGCAATGCCAGGCTTTCAAGCAAGGGCACGATATAGACGCAGCCGGTCTCCAGCACCGCGCCCTCGGCAAGACTGATCTCGTGCAGCTGCAGCCGGTCGAGCTTTTCCGAGACCTTGTGGTTGGGGCCGGGCAGGAAGGAGGCCCGCACCCGCCAGGCCTTGTCGCCGAGCCTGAGATCGAGACTGGCCGGCTGGATCTGGTCGGCGTCGAGCGCACGCGCCGACTTCAGCGCGCCGGACTGGAACAGCGCCGATATGTCCTGATCGGGAAGAATGCCTGTCTGCCGCAAGGCTCCACTCCTAGGTCAGACGTTTTTCTTGTCGCAGGTTCTGGTCGCAAAACCGTGGAACACTTTTGCGGAACCTGCTTGGTACAAACCTCTTAATGAAGCCGGCAATTGACGCAAGCGTGGCGCGGGTCTAAAGGGTCGTTATCCCGTGGTGATTTGGCCGGTCGGCTTGCAGCCACGTTAAACAAGTCGCTAAAGGACCGTCGGGCCGCAAGGCCGTATGGACCGGTTGCGACTTTCGCGGCCGGTTTTTTTGTGTCTGGAAGAAAAGCGATGAGCACCAAGAAGCACAACTGGAAGCCTCAGACGGCACTCGTGCACAGCGGAACGCTGCGTTCCGGTTTCGGCGAAACGTCGGAAGCGATCTACCTCACCCAGGGCTATGTCTACGAAACGGCGCAGGCCGCCGAAGCCCGTTTCAAGGGTGAGGAACCGGGCTTCATCTATTCGCGCTACGCCAATCCGACCGTCGACATGTTCGAAAAACGCATGTGCGCCCTGGAAGGCGCCGAAGACGCGCGCGCCACCGCGTCGGGCATGGCGGCGGTGACGGCCGCCCTTCTGTGCAGCGCCAAGGCCGGCGACCATATCGTGGCGGCACGTGCGCTGTTCGGCTCCTGCCGCTGGGTGGTCGAGACGCTGGCGCCGAGATACGGCATCGAGGCGACGCTGGTCGACGGCACCGACATCGCCAACTGGGAAAAGGCGGTCAAGCCGAACACCAAGCTGTTCTTCCTGGAAAGCCCGACCAATCCGACGCTGGAAGTGGTCGATATCGCCGCTGTCGCTTCGCTTGCCAATTCGATCGGCGCAAGGCTGATCGTCGACAATGTCTTCGCCACGCCCCTGCAGCAGAAGCCCTTGCAGCTCGGCGCCCATATCGTCGTCTATTCGGCGACCAAGCACATAGACGGCCAGGGGCGCTGTCTCGGCGGCGTGATCCTGTCGGACAAGAAGTGGATCGACGAGAACCTGCACGACTATTTCCGCCATACCGGCCCAAGCCTTTCGCCCTTCAACGCCTGGACGTTGCTGAAGGGCCTGGAGACGCTGCCGCTACGCGTGCGCCAGCAGACGGAAAGTGCCGGCCGGATCGCGGATTTCCTGGCCGAGCGGCCGGAAATCGCCCGCGTCATCTATCCCGGCCGCGCCGACCATCCGCAGGCCGACATCGTCAAGAAGCAGATGTCGGGCGGCTCGACACTGATCTGTCTCGACGTCAAGGGCGGCAAGCAGGCGGCCTTCGCCTTGCAGAACGCGCTCGACATCGTCTTGATCTCCAACAATCTCGGTGACGCCAAGAGCCTGATCACCCATCCGGCGACGACGACGCACAAGAATTTGAGCGACGAAGCGCGCGCCGAGCTCGGCATCGGGCCGGGCACGCTCAGACTTTCGGTTGGGCTGGAGGACACCGACGATCTGCTCGAGGACATCGCGCAGGCGCTGAAGGCCAGGTAGCGCGCGCGAGCGTCGTCACAGGATTACAGGCCGACCGCCTTGCGCAGCACTTCGTTCATGCGGGTCTGCCAGCCATCGCCAGCGGCCTTGAAGCGGTCGAGAACGTCGGCGTCGAGGCGTAGCTGTACGGCACGTTTGGGCCGGGCAAGCGGCGGCCGGCCAACCTTGCGGCGCGAAACGGCATCGGTTGGCTGCGCATCCGGATCGGCTTCGGCCGCAGCGGTGATCTTGGCATCTTCTTCGTCGGTCATCGCGGCAAGCGCCTTTTTGGCCAACGCCAAAGCGTCAGCACGTGACAGCTGGGGCGCAGCAGCCTCACGGCGTACGATCGTCTTAGAGGTTTTCGACATAGTCCGTAATTTCCTGCCTTGTGGCCTTGCGCAGCGAAATAACGCGGATGGCGTATCGTCGCTCGACATAAACCATCACATGGACGCCAGTTCCGATCAGACCGATGGCAACGAGGCGGTCCTCGCCAAAGTCCTCGCTGTCGTCGAGCCTGATAGCGGCGTTGGCGAAGTCGAAGGATGGTGCGATCGCAAATCCACGCCATGCTTGGCCCTGTTCGTCCTGGCCTTGTTTTCATCCCACTCGAACTGCATCGCCGCCGGTGCGTTCCCATAAATTATGTATACACAAAAATAGAGCCTAACGCAACATTTCCGTATATACGATAATTATTCCAGCGGTCAAACCTAGCTGACGCCTTCAGGCGCCGGACGGCGTCTCTTCCAGCTCGGCCGTCTTGGTGCCGATGGTCATCGCATTGCCGCGCCAGTCGACGGCGCCGCCGAGCCAGCCGCGTCCCCACATCGCCGGCAGGATCAGGTCGCGCGCCATGATCGCGGCGACCATGCGTGGCGACAGGTACCAGCCCTTGGACCAGGCCAGGGCGCACTCCGGAAGGTAGAAGGCCGCCAGTACGGCAATGGCGGTTGCCCAGAGGCTGAAACCGGCACTGGCTGCGGCAATCAGCGCAAGCACCAGCGGCACCAAGGCGCCGGTCAGGATTTCGGGTGCGAAGAACAGCGGGAAAGTGACGCGGCGCAGGCGTGCCCAACGGGCCTGACGCGACCAGATCTCGTCAAACGAGCGCCGGCCAAGCGGCTGCTCGAAGGGGGCGGCGACGAGATTGACGCGCAAGCCGAGGCTGTTCACCAGCTTGGTCGCGGCGGCGTCCTCGGCGATCTCGGCGGCCAGCGCGCGGATGCCGCCATTGGCGTCGAGCATCGGCTTGTTCCAGAGCATGCTCTTGCCCTGGGCAAAGCCAAGGCCGAGCGCCTCGCCGGCATATTGCCAGCGCGCCTGCAGCGTGTTGAGGAAAGCGCATTCGACCTCGGCCCAGAAGCCGGCAGGCCGGGAGCCGATCGGCGTCGAGCAGACAAGGCCGGTGCCGGACCGCCAGGCAGCCATCAGGTGCTGGACGTAGTCTCTCGGCATCAGCACGTTGGAATCGGCCAGGACGACCCAGTCGTGCCGCGCCGCTTCCCAGCCCTTGACGCAATTGTTGAGTTTCGGATTGGCGCTGATGCGGTCGTCGCCGATAAGCAGCCGGGCTGGCACTTTCGGAAACCGGACGATCGTCCTGTTTATCAATTTGACCACCGGATCGTCGGCATGGGCAACGCAGAAAATCAACTCGTAGCGCGGCCAATCGAGCGAGAAGGCGCGTTCCAGCGTCTCCTGCGTGAACGGCTCGACGCCGCGCGACGGCACGACGATCGACACCGGCCGCGGCTTGGCGGCCGGCGGCCCAATGGTGTGGCGCCGTTTCAGACGCGAAGCGGCGAGCACGATGCTGGCGAGATTCGAGAGGATGAGGACAGTTGAAAGCGTGGCGGCTATGAGAGTGAGTTCCATCGAGATCCGGTCACTCCAGGAAAACCGGTCCACAAGATGGCCGGTTTCAACAGTTCAGCAGAGCGCCCGAGTCGCGCATCACCAGTCCGCGCACACCATCATTGTCATATGTCACTTAAATGACATTCTTTGTCGGCACCTGCCCGCGAGGTCGGCCAGAGGAGGCTTCGGTCGGTTGACCTAACCGCACAGAGCGCCGAAAGTTCCGCTGGAACCGTTTTTTGGAGCCGCTTATGTATAGCGCCGTCACGCGCAACATCGAAGTGCAGGTCAGGCCGTTCTATCTGGAGGACCGTTCGGATCCCTCGGAGAACCGCTATGTCTGGGGCTATCAAATAACGATCGACAATCAGTCGGACGACTTCGTGCAGCTTCTGTCGCGCTATTGGCATATCACCGACGGCACTGGCCGCGTCGAGGAAGTGCGCGGCCCCGGCGTCGTCGGCGACCAGCCCGAACTCAATCCCGGCGACAGCTACCAATACACGTCCGGTTGCCCGCTCTCGACACCATCCGGCATCATGGTCGGGCACTACACGATGCGCAACCAGCAGGGCGAGACGTTCGACATCGCCATTCCGGCGTTTTCGCTGGACCTGCCGGGGACGCGGCGGACGGTGAATTAGCGCCTTTCTCCCCGTTCTACGGGGAGAAATGCCCGGCAGGGCAATGAGGGGCGGCACCGAACTCGTGAGATTATCTCCCAAGCACGACAACGTCTGAGTGGACACACGCGGCCATTCGCCAAAGTTCGCGCTGCCCCCTCATCCGCCCTTCGGGCACCTTCTCCCGTAAACGGGGAGAAGGAAAAACCCTGCTACTGAGCCGCGAATTCCGCCGGGTCGAAGTCATATTGCTTCGAGCAGAATTCGCAGGCGACGTGGATGCCACCATCCTCGGTGCTGTCCTTGATCTCCTGCGCGGAAAAACCCTCGAGGATGCCGCGGATCTTGTCCTTGGAGCACGAGCACTGGTCGGCGACCGGGACGCCGCCGAAGACGCGCACGCCATGCTCGTGGAACAGCCTGTAAAGCAGCCGCTCGGCACCGATCGTCGGGTCGATCAGTTCGGTCGGTTCGATCGTGCCGAGCAGCGCCAGCAACTCCTGCCAGGAATTGTCGACCGGGTCGTGGATCTCCTCGCGCGGATCGCCATCGCCACCCGGCAGGTCCGGGACGCGCATGCGCTCGGGCGACTGCGGCAGGAACTGCGCCAGGATACCACCGGCGCGCCACTGCTCGCGGGCACCGCCAGGACCGGGCGTCAAAAGCTTGGCCACCGACAGCCTGAGATCGGTCGGGATCTGTTCCGACTGGCGAAAATAGGTGCGTGCCGCATCTTCCAGCGTCTCGCCGTCGAGTTGGACGATGCCCTGGTAGCGCTGCGTGTGAGCGCCCTGGTCGATGGTCAGCGCCAGCACGCCGCTGCCGAGCAGCGTCTGCTGGGAAGTTTCGCCGGCCGCGACAAGCGCTTCCAGCCGGTCGGCGTCAAAACGCGCATAGGCGCGCAGCGCCGAGGGCGTGGAAAAATCCGCGACCAGCATGTCGACAGGCCCGTCGGTGCGGGTCTGCAGGATAAACTTGCCCTCGAACTTCAGCGAGGTGCCGAGCAGCACGGTCAGCACACAGGCCTCTGCCAGCAGGCGGGCGACCGGCTCGGGATAATCGTGGCGGCCGAGGATGGCGTCGAGCATCGGCCCGAGTTGGACGGTGCGGCCCCGCACATCGAGCGGGCCGACCTCGAACGGCACGACATGATCGTCGCCGGCATAGCCAAATTCGCCGAGTTTGGGGTGATGTTCAGTCACTTGATAGGTTTCCAACATGACAAAGCTCCAGGGCGCGGCCATGCCGCCCTCCGGGGCGCATGCGTCGAAACGCGCTTGATTTGCGTGATGCGGCGCAAATAGGCATCACACCCTCGCAGATCAAGCTCCCGGGGATCAAGCGCCCAGACACTTCAAGCGCCGAGACACCAGGCAAGCACGGCCTTCTGGGCATGGAGCCGGTTCTCGGCCTCGTCGAAGACCACCGAATGCGGCCCGTCGATGACGTCGTCCGTCACTTCCTCGCCACGATGCGCCGGCAGGCAATGCATGAACAGCGCGTCCGGCTTGGCCTTGGCCATCAGCTTGGCGTTGACCTGATAGGGCGAGAACACATTGTGGCCGCGGGCGCGATGCTCCTGGCCCATCGACACCCAGCAATCGGTGACGATGCAGTCGGCCTGATCGACGGCTTCCTCGGGCGAGCGGGTGAAGTGCAGCTTGCCGCCATGCGCCTGCGACCAGTCGATATGCTTCTGCGCCGGCTCACTGCCCTCGGGCACGGCGACGTTGAGGTTGAAGCGGAACCGGGCCGAGGCCTCAAGTAAGGAATGCAGCACATTGTTGCCGTCGCCGGTCCAGGCGATGGTCTTGCCGGCGACCGGACCGCGATGTTCCTCGAAGGTCATGATATCGGCCATCAGCTGGCAGGGATGGGTGTCGTCGGTCAATCCATTGATCACCGGCACGGTGGCGTTCTCGGTCAATTCCAGCAGGCGCTCATGCGAGGTGGTGCGGATCATGATCGCATCGACATAGCGCGACAGCACCTTGGCGGTGTCGGCAATGGTCTCGGAGCGGCCGAGCTGCATCTCGGTGCCGGTCAGCATGATGGTCTCGCCGCCGAGCTGCCGCATGCCGACGTCGAAGGAGACGCGCGTGCGCGTCGACGGCTTGTCGAAGATCATTGCCAGCACCTTGCCTTCGAGCGGTTTGGTGCGTTCGCCGGCCTTGAGGCGCGCCTTTCGCACCACCGCATCGTCCAGCATCAAGCGCAGATCGCCTTCGGAAACGGTGGAAAGATCGGTGAAATGGCGAACTGACATCTGCAATGGTTCCGGGATTACTTCGCCGCGGCGGAAGCGATCGCCTCCGCCAGGCCCTTGGCGCCGGCGCGGATGCGGTTGAGCGCGTCATGGATCTCGGCGTCGGTGACGGTGAGCGGCGGCAACAGGCGAATGACGTTGTCGCCGGCCGGAACCGCCAGCAGGTGCTGGTCGCGCAAGGCCATGTTCACCTTGGTGTTGGGCATGGCGCATTTGAGGCCGAGCATCAGCCCGGCACCCCTGATGTCCTCGATGATTTCGGGAAACTCGTCGGCGACCGACGCCAGTCCCTGCTTCATCAGCAGCGCCTTGCGCTGGACATCTTCGAGGAAGCCGTCTTCCAGCACGACATCGAGCACGGCGTTGCCGACCGCCATGGCAAGCGGGTTGCCGCCGAAAGTGGTGCCGTGCACGCCAGCAGTCATGCCTACGGCCGCTTCATCCGTGGCAAGGCAGGCGCCCATCGGGAAGCCGCCGCCAATACCCTTGGCGATCGCCATGATGTCTGGCGTGACACCTGACCATTCATGCGCGAACAGCTTGCCGGTGCGGCCGATGCCGCACTGGACCTCGTCGTAGATCAACAGCAGGCCGTGCTGTTCGCACAATTGCCTGAGCCGCTTCAGCGACTGCGTCGGCACCGGGCGGATACCGCCCTCGCCCTGCACCGGCTCGATCAGGATCGCGGCCGTCTCCGGCGTGATCGCCTTTTCGGCGGCGTCGATATCGTCGAAGCCGACCTGATCGAAACCTTCGACCTTAGGGCCGAAGCCTTCGAGATATTTGTACTGGCCGCCAGCCGCGATGGTCGCCAGCGTGCGGCCATGGAAGGCGCCCTCAAAGGTGATGACGCGGAAGCGCTCGGGATTTCCTTTGACGAAATGGCAGCGCCGCGCCGTCTTGATCGCGCATTCCAGCGCCTCGGCGCCGGAATTGGTGAAGAACACCTTGTCGGCGAAGGTGGCGTCGGCCAGCCGCTCGCCAAGCCGGCTCTGCCCCGGAATCTCATAGAGGTTGGAAACATGCCAGAGCTTGGCGGCCTGCTCGGTGAGTGCGGCGACCAGATGCGGATGGCTGTGGCCCAGCGAATTGACGGCGATGCCGCCGGCGAAATCGAGATATCGCTCGCCCTTGTCGGTAACCAGCCAGGTGCCTTCCCCGTGGTCGAAGGCCAGGGGTGCGCGAGCAAAGGTCTCGTAAAGCGCCGAACCGCTCATTATATGCGTCTCCGGTACCGGAAAATCAAAAAAGCCGCCAAAGCGGCGGCCTGTGCGGCTTATCCCGTTTTTCGGCCATGAAGTCAACGAAAACGTCGCGTAGTGGCGCGCGGCAAGCCCTCCGACGGGACGCCGGCTCATCAGCGACCGGGCAAGTTGGGGAAAACCGAAAAAACCGATTCGTGTTGCACTTGGGACTCTTGTCACCGAGTCAGCGCATAGAGTAGTTGTAGTTGAGAAATAACTAGATTTCGTGCGGCGGACCTAATCACCAGATATATGTGGTGTCTGCCCTGGCAAATGTTGCCGGGTCGGGAGAAGGATTCCGATTGCCGCACGCTTAGAGGAGCGCGGTCTCATGAACTGGACTGACGAGCGGGTAGAACTCTTGAGAAAACTGTGGTCGGAGGGTCTGAGCGCAAGCCAGATTGCTGCGCAGCTTGGAGGGGTCAGCCGCAACGCGGTCATCGGGAAGGTGCATCGGCTGAAACTGTCGGGCCGCGGACGCTCGGCCGCCACACCGGCACGCCAGAAGAAGGCAGCGCAAGGATCGACCGTCCAGAAATCGGTATCACGCGCTGCAACCACGGCACGCCATGTCACGACATCGATCGGCGCGACCGCCTTGCAGACGCAGTTCGACGCCGAACCCGTGGCACGCCATTACATCCGTCCGGTCGAGAATGTCGTGCTGCCGATCTCGCGGCATCTGCAGCTGGTCGAGCTGACCGAGCGAACCTGCAAATGGCCGAACGGTGACCCGCTTTCAGAGGACTTCCATTTCTGCGGCAACGAAGCCGCCGAAACCGGACCCTACTGCAAATATCACGCCCGCGTGGCGTTCCAGCCGGCATCGGAGCGGCGGCGGAGTCGCTGAGCGAATAGCGAATAGCGAATAGCGAATAGCGAATAGAAACGGCTTGCCTTCCGTCACAGGAAGCAAGCCGTTTTTGTGTTCGCTATTCGCTACTCCCTATTCGCTCTCTTCTCACAGCCAACCGTTCTTCCTGAACCGCCAGTAGAGAAACGTGCAGATGAGCGCGATAGCGCCCAGCACCACCGGATAGCCGTATTCCATCTTCAGTTCCGGCATACTGTCGAAGTTCATGCCGTAGATGCCGGCGAGCGCCGTGGGCACCGCCAGGATCGCGGCCCAGGAGGCGAGTTTCTTGGTGTTCGCCGTTTCCTGACTCTGGCCGACCAGGAGGCTGGCCTCGAAAGCGAACGCCAGCACTTCGCGCAGGCTGTCGATCTTCTCCTGGACGGTGCGGATGTGGTCGGTCACGTCGCGGAACAGCGGGTGCATGGCGGTATGTATCTGCGGCAGCTCGGCGCTGGTCAGCCGTCGGCAGACTTCGACCAGCGGAAGCGCAGCATTGCGCAGGCGCAGGAGATCGCGGCGCAGCATATAGAGCCGTTCGATGTCGGGAGCGGTCATTGGCTTCAGCAGAACCTTGTCCTCGATCGCCTCGACTTCGTCCTCGATCTGCTCGAGCACCGGCATGTAATTGTCGACGATGAAATCGAGAATGGCATAGAGGACGAAATCCTCACCCTTGGCCAGCGAATGCGGGCAGCTTTCCCAGTGCTGACGAACGGCGGCATAGGACGTCGAGGGACCGTGCCTGACGCTGACGATGTAGCCTGAGCCGACGAACAAATGGGTCTCGCCGAAGGTGACCCGGCCGTCGATCAGCTGTGCGGTGCGGGCGACGATGAACAAGGCGTCGCCATATTGCTCGATCTTCGGCCGCTGGTGCGGGTGCTCGGCATCCTCGATCGCCAGTTCATGCAGGTGAAACTGCGCCTGGACGCGCAGCAACAGGTTACGGTCGGGCTCCAGCAGGCCGATCCAGACGACATGGCCGGATTTTTTTGCCCATTCGCCGGCTTCCTCGATGGGAATGTCGGCGATGCGGCGCCCGGCCGTGTAAACGCCGCAAGCGACAATGCCGGATATCGACGCAGGCGCCGGGGTCAGGTTCCGAACATTTTCCATCACGACCTCCCGGAGCAAATCCACGGACGAGGATAGAGGCAAGGCCCGGAAAGCTTAGCGTAAATCGGATGGCGGTTCGAGAGGCGCGTTCACTTCACCGGCTGCGTCTCGGAAAGGCTGATCTTGTCGGTCTTGTCGCCCTTGGGCCGCTCAGCCGGCAACTGATCGCCGGTGACGATGTAGTAGATGGTCTCGGCTATGTTGGTGGCGTGATCACCGATACGCTCGATGTTCTTGGCGCAAAACAGCAGATGCGTGCAGGGCGTGATGTTGCGCGGATCTTCCATCATGTAGGTCAGCAATTCGCGAAACAGCGATGTGTACATGGCGTCGATCTGGTCGTCACGATCGCGCACGAAGCCGATTTTCTCCACCGAGCGAGACGCGTAGACGTCGAGCACTTCCTTGAGCTGGGTCAACGCCAGGTTGGACAGGGCCTCGAGGCCTCGGAACAGGCTGGTCGGCTGGCGTCCGTCGGTGACGGCGACCACCCGCTTGGCAACGTTCTTGGCGAGATCGCCAACCCGTTCGAGGTCGGCGGAGATGCGAATGGTCCCGACGATCTCGCGCAAATCCGACGCCATCGGCTGACGCTTGGCGATGATGATGATCGCCTTGTCGTCGATTTCGCGCTGGCCCTCGTCCAGTACGGTATCGTCGCGGATGACCTTCTGGGCAAGGCCTGGGTCGGCATTGACGAGAGCGGTGACCGCCTGCTCGACCATGCGCTCGGCATGGCCTCCCATCGCGGCGATGCGCTTCGACAGATATTTCAACTCCTCGTCATAAGCGCTGACGATGTGCACGGACTGCATGGCAAAATGCCTTCCCACGGGGTGTTTTGATTTTGAGTCGTTTCCTCGAATCCCCGCTGATACGCTAGCCGGATGACAGAAAAAAGAAACAGTCCCCTTGAATTAGGGCGATATCAGTGCGTCGGCAAATGAACCGAGAATGCCGCGCCGTTGCCGACTTCGGACTTGATCGAAAGCCGGGCGTTGTGGCGCGTCAGTATATGCTTGACGATCGACAGGCCGAGGCCGGTACCCTTCTGGGTCCGGCTGGTCTCGACGTCGACGCGGTAGAAGCGCTCGGTAATGCGCGGAATGTGCTCCTCGGGAATGCCAGGGCCAAAGTCCCTGATCGTCACGTCGATGCCCGGTTCTGATCCGGCGTCGCTATGGGCTATGGATACAACCACGCGCCCACCCGACTGCCCGTATTTGCAGGCGTTTTCCAAGAGGTTCTCGAAAACCTGGAAAAGCTCATCGCGATCGCCAGGCACATGAAGCGGCCCATCGGCGTAGTGCCGCTCGATGGCAACGGCGTTTTCGCTGGCCAGCGGTCCGAGCGAGTCGATGACGCTGTCGACTGTCTGCCGCAGATCCACCTCGGTTCCCGGCTTCAGATAGGGTTTCATCTCGAGCCGCGACAGCGACAACAAATCGTCGATCAGACGCGCCATGCGACCGGTCTGGCTCTGCATGATCTGCAGAAACTGGTCGCGCGCCGCCGCGTCGTTGCGGGCTGGCCCGCGCAGCGTTTCGATAAAGCCGGCGATGGAGGCGAGCGGCGTGCGCAGTTCATGGCTGGCATTGGCAATGAAATCGGCGCGCATACGGTCGATCCTGCGTGCTTCGCTCTGGTCCTTGAACACCAGCACATAGAGATCGGTGGCGTGACCGACCGAGGACACACTCACCCGGTAGGCCCGTTCGACCGGCAGCTTCTCCATGTAGTCGACGACATCGGAGGCGATATCGCCTGATAGCACGCCGTCCAGCAGGGTCTGCATCTCCGGCGCCCGGAATTTCAACGACAGCGACATGCCTGGCGCGATGCCACCGAAGGCGGCGAAGGCGGCGGCGTTGGCATGGACGATGGTGGCGGTCCGATCGAAGATGATCAGCGGATCGGCGACGGCGGCGGCCAGATATTCACCAGAGAGCCGCTGCAGGCCGATGGCCTCGATGGCAGCGCCGCTGCCGGTGGATTGGCGCGCGCCAGTGGCCGGCAGTATGGCCGCTGCAAGCAGCAACAGCAGCGCCGCGAGGACGACATAGGCTGAAATCCCGGCCAAGGCATAGACGGCGACGACCGCGGTGACGCCGGCCGCAAGCAGCCAGCGGCTATGCCACAGCCGTGCGGCCATGGTTTGCGTCATGCCTCTCTGCTCTGTGTCCAGGTCAGCCATTCGCTCGTGGACCTGCCCCCATGTCGTCGCACCCGGTCGCACGGTGGCGGAAAACTTCCACTAGACCGCTTGCCGCATGACCCCGAAAATCGGGATCGATTTTCGGAAAGGATCATGCGCAAATCAAAAGTGCTACAGCGTCCTTTGCGCATCCAAACGGACGCGCGACGCTGTAGTGGCTCCCCATAGCATGAGTCCGGAAGCTGGAAAGGGTTCGTCTCGATGAAAAAAGCCAAAGAAAGTCCCGCCGCGCCAACTTCGGGGCCGCTGAAGATCAGGATCGGTGGCAAGGAGAGGGAGTTCGACATCGAGAATCCCGTGCTTCCCGACTGGGTCGAGGACAACAAGCTGACCGCTGGCGGCTATCCCTACGACAAGAAGATGAAAAGCGACGAGTATGACGAGATACTCGAGAAGCTGCAGATCGAGCTGGTCAAGGCGCAGGCTTGGCTGCAGTCGACCGGCAAACGGGTGATGGCGCTGTTCGAGGGCCGCGACGCTGCCGGCAAGGGCGGCACGATCTTCGTGGTGCGCCAGTACCTCAATCCGCGCACGGCACGCAACGTGGCGCTGACTAAGCCGACCCCGACCGAGCTTGGGCAATGGTACTACCAGCGCTATGTCGACCACTTCCCGACTTCAGGCGAATTCGTCACCTTCGACCGCTCCTGGTACAACCGCGCCGGTGTCGAGCCGGTGATGGGTTTCTGCACCCCGCAGCAGCACGAGCAGTTTCTCGACGAGACACCGCATTTCGAGCGGATGATCTCCAACGAGGGCATCCACTTCTTCAAATTCTGGCTGAACATCGGCCGGGAAACGCAGCTCGAGCGCTTCCATGACCGTCGCTACAGCCCGCTGAAGAGCTGGAAGTTTTCGCCCATCGACGTTGCAGGCATCACCAAGTGGGACGACTACACCAAGGTGCGCGACACCATGTTCGAGCGCACCCACAAGGAATTCGCGCCGTGGATCATCGTACGGGCCAATGACAAGCGGCGCGCGCGGCTGGCGATCATGCGGCGCATCCTGTCGTCTCTGCCCTATGAGGGGCGCGATCTCGAAATCATCGGCAAGGAAGATAAGAAGATCATCGGCGAAGGGCCGTCATTCCTCGGCAAGCAGGATTGACGCTTCCGCGCGGCCTTGGCCGCGCGGCGCGGAACTTGAGGCTTTCGCTCAGGCCGCGAGCCGGGCGATGCGTTGCAATCGCCGCAGCGTGGTGTCGTCCTGCAGCGCCTGCTGGAAAAGCGAAATCTCCTGATCGATGCGGTCGCAGAGGGCCTCGGTGTTCCCTTTCAGCAGGCCGCGCGTCTGCAGCAAGGCGGCGACCGGCTTCTTGACGAGCTGTCTTGCCCGGCCGAGGGCCGCCTCCTCGACGGTGCCTCCCGGCACGATCTCCGCGACCAGGCCGAGCGCCCTGGCGTCCTCGGCGCGAAGCGTGTCGCCGAGGCAGAAGAAGCGGAAGGCACCGGCATAGCCGAGCTTCTGCGGCGCCAGGATGCTGGTCGCCGCGTCCGGCACCAGGCCGAAATCGACGAACGGCACCCTGAACGTGCTCTCATCGGACGCGATCACCATGTCGCAATGGAACAGGATGGTGCAGCCGACACCGACGGCATCGCCGTCGACGCAGGCAAGGATGGGCTTGGGAAACGTCGCCAGCGTGCGGAACAGGTCGGTGACGGCGGCAATCAGTTTCTGGTGCTTGGTGGCGTCGAGGAATTCGGAGAAGTCGCCGCCCAGACAGAAACAGCCTGCCAGGCCGCGCAGCACGACGACGCGAACCTCCTCATTGTCGGCGGCTTCATGGAAGGTCCTTGCCAGGCTTTCATAGGCTCTCCTGTCCAGCACCGGCCGGCCGTCGCTCGACGACACGGTGACGACCAGCGTGTGGTTGCGAAGTTCAGGTTGCGGGTGTGTGCTCATGGCTGTCTCCGATCTCATGACGCACGCCTTTGCCCGAGCATGTCAGGATATCCCCTGGCCAGCACGGGAGCAAAATGATTGCGGCGCGACCGCACCACATCGAGGGTGTGTTCGTTGAAGGTCAGCAAGGTGGCGACGACCTGCTGGTTGCCATAGGTGCGCTGATAGCCCAGCGGGGTCGCCAGGAAATGCAGTTGCAAGGCGCGCAGCACCCACATCGGCTCGAACTCGATGATCACCTTGTCGACGCCGCGCTTCAGCCCCCACTCGACGAAACCGGCAATCAGTTCGGTGCCGACGGTCGAAACGCCGCGACGGCCGTCACGAAAACCGGGAGCCACCGCGTAGCGGGTCAATTCCCAGATGTTTGGACCCGATGGCGGCGTTCCTTCGGAAAGATCGGTCAAGACCTCGGTCAGCAGATGTGGCCGCGTCGTCGGCAACATCCTCTGATAACCCGCCACTTCACCGCCCCTGATGACGATCTGATGGACCGCCTCGTCGTGATCGAACTGGTCAAGTTCGAGCCCGTCGGGACGCCTGAGGTCATCCCACCCCATCTCTTCGACGAATATCTTGTAGCGCAACCGATGGACGGCCTCCCAAAGGTCGGGACGTTCCATCAATTCCTGGGTTGTAAGGGAAAAAAGCATTCCGCCGTCTCCTGCGTTCAGAGGAAGATACGGCCGTGCTTTGATGAGAAAATTGCGTGATCGCGTAGGCAAAAATTCCAGGTCGGCACGGCCGACCTAACTAATGTAGCCGCGCCGTATCGCTTCCGCGACGGCCTGCACCCTGTTGACGGCACCTAGTTTGCTTTTGGCGTTAAGAAGATGTTTCTCCGACGTGTGTTCGGAAATGCCGAGGATTTGCGAAATCTCCCATTCGGACTTGCCGACGGCGGCCCATTGCAGGCATTCGCGCTCGCGCGGCGTCAGCACGATATGATCGATGGTGTTGCTCGCCATGGTGTGGAGTTGCATGGCGCGGCCAACCGCATAGGTCGAGACCAGCGACACCTGGCCAAATTCGGCGGCGGACAATTCCACAGCCTCGCCGCCGAGCGACACCATGACGATCTGGCCGTCAAGCGTGATCAACGGAAAGGCCAATCCATCACGCAGTTTGAAGGCGCCGGCATCGCCCATCACCTCGCCGCTGCTCTTGTCTATGCGGATGCCCTGCGACGCCTCGTGCCACTGGAAGGGCGCCTGCAACTGTTTCATGTGGCTGACGACCGGGTCGTGGTCGACATAGTTGCGCGCGACATAGCGCTCCAGCCATTCGCCCGGCCAATCGCAGAGAAGCACATGCTGCTTTTGCTGGCCGGCCGGCGTGCCTGGCTGCGGTACGGTTCCCGCCATCAGCGCGGTGAGGCCGAAATCCGATGTTATGCCCAGCAGCCTTTCACAGACCGCCGCCGCCGTTGCGGCGTGCTGCAGTTGGTCTATGTATTCCAGCGTGCGATCGAACTGACCCATCGCAACATCAACCCCATGTTGCCTCGTGCATTGCGGCCAATGATGCGTGCCTGATTTACACTTCGCCACCGACCACGGATTGCAAATCGCATACTTATTTTGTGGCTCCCTCTCACGAGGCGACCGAAGCTGATTTGCAAACCGGCTAAATCATATCCTGAAATCGGCGGGTTGAAATCAAAAACCATTGTGCCTGTACCATTTTCGTACCAAAACCGGTGCGAGCACGACTGTGGCGGAGTTTTATCTTGGCGTTCCGGTGGAGGTCCTTCGCCCTTGCGATGCTGATCGGCTTGCTGTCGTTCGCCGACGGCGCGCGCGCCGCGGCGCCTCAGGTTCCGGTGCTGTGGGATGCCAAGGAGCGGCTGCCCAAGCCAGACCTTTCGACGCTGCCCCGGCTGAGGTTCCTGACCACCACGGACTTCCCGCCCTTCAACTTCCTTGACGGCGCGGGAAAGCTGTCCGGCTTCCATATCGATCTGGCACGCGCCATCTGCGCCGAGCTTGGCATTGTCGAAAAATGCCAGATCCAGGCCCTGCCCTGGGCCGAGCTGGAAGGCGCACTGCGGAAAGGCGAAGGCGAGGCGATCATCGCCGGCATCGCCGCAACACCGGAATCGCGCGCGACCTACGCCTTCTCACGCTCCTATCTGCAGTTTCCAGCGCGCTTCATCATGCCGAAAGGCAAGGCGCTGACCGAGCCCATCTTTGACAAATTGCACGGCAAGCGTGTCGGCGTAATATCAGGCTCGGCGCATGGACGCATGCTGCGCGACTATTTCAACACGGTTCAGGTCGTCCCTTTCGACAGGCCGGAGGACCTCTATGCCGATCTCAAGGCCGGCAAGGTCGACGCCGCCTTCGGCGACGGCATGCGCCTGGCCTTCTGGCTGGGCGGCTCGGACGCGGCGGGCTGCTGCCGCTTTGCCGGCGGGCCCTATCTGGCGCCTGAATATCTGGGCTCGGGCATGGCCATTGCCACCAAAGCGGACAATCCGGCGCTGGCCGCCGCGATCGATTACGCGCTGCAGGAGATGTCGATGAAAGGCACGTTCGCCGAATTTTATCTGCGCTATTTCCCGGTCAGCTTTTTTTGATCCGGTTCCGGTCAGCTTTGCCGGCCTGACCTGAATCTCAACAGCGTCCGGCCAAGGACTTCAGGTCAGCGTGCGCAGCCTCGCCTTGGCCGCGCGGCCGATGGCAGCAACCGTCAGCGTGTCGAGATCGAGCTGACGCCGGATCAGCTGCAGCACCCGTACCTCTTCCATGCGCATTTCGAGGTCAACGGCGGCAACCTCGAAGGCAGCGGCATAGGCGGTGTCGCGCAGCCGCTCAGGCAAGACCTCGGCGACTTCAGCCAGCACACCCTCCAGCCCGTCCTTTTCGTGCAGGCGCTTCTGGCAGTCCTGGGCAACGCCGACCAGCCTGTCGTGGTTGAAGTCCTCGAACACCGGCCAGGAGCGGACGACCTCGCCGATCCGCGCCAGTTCGACATCGGTCATGTCGCGGTCGGAGGCCGAGGTGATGACCATCAGATAGATCAGGGCTTCATGGGGTGTCGGCAATTTTTTCTCCTTGAACCGGGCCTCGAAGTTAGGAACGCCCATTCTGCACCGCAAGGAAAAAGCGCCGCACGCGTTGACGCTCCGGCGCTGCACGCCTAGAGACCGGTTGAAAAAGCCTTGCCGCGGCCCGTCTTCGGGCCGGCAAATGATTTGGAAAACTGTGACATGACGGGATCAAACATCATCGATCTCAACCCCGAGCTGCTGGCGGCTGCGACCGAAAGCAAGGCGTGGCCGTTCGAAGAGGCCAAAAAGATCATCGAGCGCTACAAAAGCGCCGACTTCCCGCAAACAATCCTGTTCGAGACCGGTTACGGACCGTCCGGCCTGCCGCATATCGGCACGTTCGGCGAGGTGGCGCGCACCTCGATGGTGCGCCATGCCTTCCGTGTCCTGACGCAGGATAAGGTCGCGACCAAGCTGCTGTGCTTTTCCGACGATATGGACGGCATGCGCAAGATACCCGACAGCGTGCCGGACCGCGCCGCACTCGAGCCGCATCTGCACAAGCCGCTGTCGTCGGTCCCCAACCCCTTCGGCGGCGACTATGCCAGCTTCGCCGACCACAACAACGCGATGCTTTGCCGCTTCCTCGACACGTTCGGCTTCGACTACGAGTTCGCCAGCGCGACGCAATACTACAAGTCCGGCCGTTTCGATGCGATGCTCAAGCGCGCCGCCGAACGCTATGAGCAGATCATGGCGGTGATGCTGCCGACGCTCGGGCCTGAGCGGCAGGCGACCTACAGCCCGTTCCTGCCGATCTCGCCGAAGAGCGGCCGCGTGCTTTACGTGCCGATGAAGCATGTCGACGCCAAGGCCGGCACCATCACCTTCGACGACGAGGGCACCGAGACCACGCTTTCGATCACCGGCGGCCGCGTGAAGCTGCAGTGGAAGCCGGATTTCGGCATGCGCTGGGCAGCGCTTGGCGTCGATTTCGAAATGTTCGGCAAGGACCACCAGACCAATGCGGTGGTCTACGACCGCATCTGCAACATTCTGGGCGGACGGGCGCCGGAGCATTTCGTCTACGAACTGTTCCTCGATGAGAACGGCCAGAAGATTTCGAAGTCGAAAGGCAACGGGCTGACCATCGACGAGTGGCTGACCTATGCGCCGACCGAAAGCCTGGGGCTCTACATGTACCAGCGGCCGCGGCAGGCCAAGAAGCTGTATTTCGACGTCATCCCGCGGGCCGTGGACGAATACTATACGTTCCTCGCCGCCTATCCCCGGCAGGACTGGAAGGAACGGCTGGGCAACCCGGTCTGGCATATGCATGACGGCAACCCGCCCGCGATCGACATGCCGGTGCCGTTCTCGCTGCTGCTCAATCTGGTCAGCGCCTCCAACGCGCAGAACAAGGATGTGCTGTGGGGGTTCATTTCACGTCATACGCAAGGCGTGACGCCAAAGACGCATCCCGAGCTCGACCGGCTGGTCGGCCATGCGATCCGCTATTTCGACGATTTCGTGAAGCCGACGAAAACCTTCCGGCCTGCCGACGAGGTCGAGCGCGAGGCGCTGGCAGCCCTCGACGAAGCGCTTGGGGCGCTGCCGGCCGACGCCAACGGCGAAGCGATCCAGAACGCCTCGCTCAACGTCGCGCGCAGGATCGAGCGCTATCAGGATCATTCCAAGCAGAGCCCGGAGGGTGGCCCCGGCGTATCGGGCGCCTTCTTCCAGATGATCTATCAGGTGCTGATCGGCCAGGAGCGCGGCCCGCGCTTCGGCTCGTTCGCAGCGCTCTACGGCGTTGCCGAGACACGTGCGCTCATTGAGCGGGCGCTGGCTGGTCAGCTGGCTTGAGCACGCCGTCGACCTCTTCCAGGATCGAACCCGGCGCCTGAGGCGCCTGGCGTGGCGCGGCCGGCATCGCCGGCATGCCGGACAGATCGGGCGCCGATCCGAAAATGCCCTTCTTCGCCGTGCGTGCCATGTCGCCAGCCTCGACATAGGGTCCGCCCTTGGCGGCGCGCGCCCAGCCATTTTCGACCAGCCACTGACCGACATCCTGCTTGCCGATCCGGCACTCGGCTGCGATCAGGTCGCGGCCACCTTCCGGCGGCACGGTGCAGACCACCGCGCGGCCGCGCAGGAAGGCGCGGAACGCCGTCCGCGCCCGGACGCCGCACGGCCAGGGCTTGCCGTCCTCGCTGCAGGTCTCGTCCTGCCTGACGATATCGATGCCGGAAACCGCGACCGAGTAGCCCTTCGCCTCGATCAGGCCGGCGGCCGGCGCAACCGGCTGGAACAGCTTTGTGCCGTTCCAGTCGTCGGGCATTTTCGGCTTGGGCGGCACGGCCAGCGCGAGCTTGCTCAACGGTTCGCGCGGCTCGACCCGTTCAAGCCCCTCGGCGGGCAGTTCCGGTGACGCGACGATTTGGGGATCGATCGCCCTCGAATGCAGCACCGGCTTTGGCGGCTGCGGGGCTGCTATGGCCGATGTGGCCGGCTCCTGCGGCACCGTCCCGGCAGCCTGCTGCGCCATCGTGTCGGCGCCCGGATCAAGCTGGTCCACCGTGATGACGCTTTCACTTCCTTTCAACGTGCGACCGCCAGTGACGACCATGGCCGCCATCACAGGCACCATCAGAACCGCCAGCGCATGATGGAGAAGCCGCACCAGCCGGACCTATTGGCTTGCCCAGACAATCCGCGCCACCCATTCGACATCGCGCATGGGAATATCGCGGTCGGGATGATCGGGATTGAGCGAGACCAGCGCAATCGACTTGACGGTCTGGCGCTCGAGCACCTTGGCCATCACCTCGCCTGATGTGGTCTTGACGACGACGCGATCGCCCTTGCGGGTGACGGCGCCCGGTTCGACGATGAGGACGTCGCCATTGCGGTAGAGCGGCAGCATGGAATCGCCTTGCACCTGCAGCGCGTAGGAACTCTCGGTCGATTGCGCCGGCAGTTCGATCAGATCCCAACCCTGCCCGACTGGAAAGCCGGCATCGTCGAAGAAGCCGCCGGCGCCGGCTTGGGCAAAGCCGAGCAACGGCACGGAGCTTCTGCGGGCGACCGAAGCGGCATGGCTGGTCGAAGCACCATTGCTGATCCCGGGCCGGCCTTCGATCAGACCGGTGAATTCGTCGAGTGAGGCGCCCGTCGCCTCGATGATCTTGGCCAGCGATTCGGTCGAGGGCCAGCGTGGTCGGCCATCCGACGACAAACGCTTCGACTTGTTGAAGGCAGTGGAATCGAGCCCCGCACGCTTGGCCAAACCCGAGGCCGAAAGCGAATAACGCTTGGCAAGAGCATCGATGGCAGCCCAGACTCGGTCGTGCGAGAGCATGCTCGCTCTCCTTCGGTGCAGGAAAAAATACCTTTCCCTTCTAGTCTTGGAATGTCGTTTTGTCCACCGGTCGTGGAGTGGTTGCAAACGTTTCCGTCGATCGCGGAAAGTCCGACTACCGGGATCGATCGACGCCCTTGGCCAAGCTGCGCAGACCCTGGTGCGATGTCATGAAAATCCGCTCCGTTTGCGTCGGTGGCCGCGGGTTCACGGCACGACCAAGTGCCGCAACGACCTCGTCAATCTCAAGAAAGTTGCGAGCCTTGCGATCGTAGACGCCGGCTGTCGTCAGGATCAACGCGGCCGTCTCGCCATTGTCGAGGACGAAGCGGTGCTTGCCTACAACCTGGGTGCCTTCCCAGGTCTCGATCGAGGACACCACTTCGAAGCGGCGCCACAGCCTGATCTCGCGTGCATAGACCGCTTGCAGTCCGCCCATCATCGGCGCCCAGCCATTCTTCCTTGCCAGCGTGATGAGGCCTGCACGAACAAACAGGTCGATGCGGCCGAGATCGGCCAGCATCATGTAGCGCGCATTGTTGAGATGGATGTTGAAATCGATGTCGGTCGGCAGGCAGCGGAAAGCCAGCCGGCCTTCGCCGCCCATCGCATAGGGGCCACGGCTGCGTGCCGTGGCCATCATGCGCACCATGCGCGCCCAGACATACATTACAGCGCCCCATGTCCTCTTGGACGCGCGAAGGTCGCTGCAAGACGCTTGATTTTGCCCATGCGTCAGGCTGCCTGCTTCACGTCGCCTTTCGCATAGGGATCGAAGCGCTGGTAGAAGGTCTCGCCCTTCTCGGCCATGTCGAGCAGCAGCTTGGGTGCCTTGAACTCGGCGCCGTATTTCTTCTGCAGGTTCTTGGCGATCTTCACGAACGCCTTGGCGCCGATGCCGTCGATGTAGGACAGCGCACCGCCGGTGTAGGGCGCGAAGCCGAAAGCGAGGATCGAGCCGACATCGGCCTCGCGCGGGTCGGTGACGATGCCTTCTTCCATCACCCGCGCCGCTTCCAGCGCGATGGTGACCAGCAGCCGCTGCTGCAGTTCCTCATAATCGACCTTCTCGGGTGCAAGCTGCGGATAGAGCTCCCTAAGGCCCGGCCACAACTTCTTCTTGGCCGGCTTTGCCGGGTAATCGTAAAAACCCTTGCCGTTCTTGCGGCCGAAGCGGCCGTGATCGTCGACCATGGCGTTGATCAGCGCCATCTGCTTGGGATCGACCGCCTTGTCGCCCAGATCCCTGATGGTCTGCTTCATGATCTTCTGGGCAAGGTCGATGGCCGTCTCGTCGGTCAGCGCCAGGGGGCCGACCGGCATGCCGGCCGCCTTCGCTGCATTCTCGATCATCGGCGCGGGAACGCCCTCGATCAGCATCTTGTAGGCTTCCGACATGTAGCGCAGCACGCAGCGATTGACGTAGAAGCCGCGCGTGTCGTTGACGACGATCGGCGTCTTCTTGATGGCGCGAACGAAGTCGATGGCGGTGGCCAGCGCCTTGTCGCCGGTCTTCTTGCCCAAGATGATCTCGACCAGCATCATCTTGTCGACCGGCGAGAAGAAATGGATGCCGATGAAATTCTTCGGCCGCGCAGAATTCTTCGCCAGGCCGGTGATCGGAATGGTCGAGGTGTTCGACGCGAAGATCGCCGATGGCTTCAGCACGGCTTCCGCCTGTTCGGTGGCGCTCTTCTTCACGCTCGAATCCTCGAAAACGGCCTCGACCACCAGATCGCAGCCGGCAAGGTCGGCATAGTCCGCCGTCGGCGTGATCAGCGACAGCAGTTTGTCCTTGTCCTCCGGCTTGGCGCGGCCCTTCTTGACCTGATCCGAGATCAGGCCGTCGGAATGCGCCTTGCCCTTGGCAGCCGACTCCAGATCACGGTCGAGCAGCACCACCGGGATGCCGGCCTTGGCGGTGACATAGGCGATGCCCGCGCCCATGAAGCCGGCGCCGAGAATGCCGATCTTCTTGAACTTGGTTTCGGGCACGCCGGCTGGGCGGCGGGCGCCCTTGTTCAGTTCCTGCAGCGACACAAACAACGAGCGGATCATCGCCGCCGCTTCCCTGGTCTGCATGATCTGGGTGAAATAGCGCTGCTCGATGCGCAAACCGGTGTCGAACGGCACCAGCAGGCCTTCATAGACGCATTTGAGGATCGCGGCGGCGGCCGGATAGTTGCCGTAAGTCTCGCGACGCAGGATGGCGATGGCCGGCGGCCACAGATTGAAGCCGGCGGGCGAATAGATCTGGCCGCCGGGCAGCTTGAAACCTTTCTCGTCCCATGGCGCCACCGGCTTCAGGCCATTCCTGATCATCGCCTTGGCGGTCTCGACGAGCCTGGCCGGCTCGGCGATCTCATGGATCAGGCCCATAGACTTGGCCTTCTGCGGCGACAGTGTCTGGCCCGAGGTCAGCATCTGCAGCGCTTGCTGCTGATCGGTCAGCCGCGGCACGCGCTGGGTGCCGCCTGCGCCCGGGAAGATGCCGATCTTCACCTCGGGAAGCGCCATCTTCACCTTGTCGCTGTCGGCGGCGACACGGCCGTGGCAGGCGAGCGACAATTCGAAGGCGCCGCCCATGCAGGTGCCGTTGATCGCCGACACCCACGGCTTTCCGCAAGTTTCCAGCTTGCGGAACAGGCCGGTCATCATGCCGGCATTGTCGAACAGCGCCTTGGTCGCCCTTTCGGCGTCCTTGCCTTTTTCCGCGGCGAAGGTCGTCAGCATCTTCTGCAGCAGGGTGATGTCGGCACCGCCGGAGAAGGTGTCCTTGCCGGAGGTGATCACGGCGCCCTTGATGGCGGCGTCACCAGCCACCTTGTCGACAATGGCGTTCAATTCCCGCATCGCCTCTTCGGTGAAGACGTTCATCGAGCGGCCAGGCATATCCCAGGTGACCAGCGCAATGCCGTCGGCGTCGATGTCGAGGGTGAAATTGGTGTAGCTCATCGTTTCTCTCCCCGTCAGACGCGTTCGATGATGGTTGCGGTCCCCATGCCGGCGCCGATGCACAGCGTCACCAGAGCCGTGTTGAGATCGCGGCGCTCGAGTTCGTCCAGCACCGTGCCGAAGATCATCGCGCCGGTGGCGCCGAGCGGATGACCCATGGCGATAGCGCCGCCATTGACGTTGATCCTGTCGTGATCGATGTCGAACGCCTGCATGTAGCGCAGCACCACCGAAGCGAAGGCTTCGTTGAGCTCGAACAGGTCGATGTCCGAGAGCTTCATCTTGGCGCGCTTCAACAGCTTCTCGGTGACGTCGACCGGGCCGGTCAGCATCAGCACCGGCTCGGAGCCGATGTTGGCGAAGGTACGAATGCGCGCGCGCGGCTTCAGCCCCATCGCCTTGCCCGCCTTCTTCGAACCGAGCAGCACGGCGGCGGCGCCGTCGACGATGCCGGACGAATTGCCGGCATGATGGACGTGATTGACCTCTTCCACCTCAGGGTGCTTCTGCACTGCGACGGCATCGAAGCCGCCCATTTCGCCTGGCATGACGAAGGACGGGTTGAGCGAGGCCAGCGACTGCATGTCGGTCGATGGGCGCATATGTTCGTCATGGTCGAGGATGGTCAGGCCGTTCTGGTCCTTGATCGGGATGACGGAGTTCTTGAACCGGCCATCGGCCCAGGATTTGGCGGCGCGCTTCTGGCTCTCGACCGCATAGGCGTCGACGTCGTCTCTGCTGAAGCCGTATTTGGTGGCGATCAGGTCGGCCGAGATGCCTTGCGGCACGAACCAGCCGGGCAGGCCTACGGACGGATCCATGAACCAGGCACCGCCGGAGGCGCCCATGCCGACACGCGACATCGATTCGACGCCGCCGGCAATGACGATCTCATCGGCGCCCTGGGCGATCTTGGCGGCGCCGAAATTGATGGCGTCGAGCCCGGAAGCGCAGAAGCGTGAGATCTGCATGCCGGGCGCCTTGGTGTCGTAGCCGGCCTCGAAGGCGGCGGCGCGCGGAATGACCGAACCGGCTTCGCCGACCGGATCGACGCAGCCGAAGATGATGTCATCGACAGTGCCGGTGTCGAGCCCATTGCGATCGCGCAGCGCCTCAAGCGTCTTGGCGGCAAGCCGCACCGCCGGCACCTCGTGCAGCGATCCGTCCTTCTTGCCCTTGCCGCGCGGTGTGCGCACGGCGTCATAGACATAAGCTTCAGCCATTTGCTTGCTCCTTGGGTTTGCCTGATGTCGCTCTCAGAGAGAGCGGCCGATCAGCAATTTCATGATCTCGTTGGTGCCGCCGTAGATGCGCTGGACGCGGGCGTCGCGGAACATGCGGGCGATCGGGTATTCATTCATGTAGCCATAGCCGCCATGCAGTTGAAGGCATTCGTCGACGACTTTTCCCTGCAGGTCGCTGAGCCAGTACTTGGCCATCGACGCGGTCACAGGATCGAGGCCGCCGGCGATGTGGCGGGTGACGCAATCATTGTAGAAGACGCGGCCGACGGTGGCCTCGGTCTTGAGTTCGGCCAGCGTGAACTGGGTGTTCTGGAAATCGATGATCGCCTTGCCGAACGCCTTGCGTTCCTTGACATAATCAATGGTCAGCGCCAGCGCCCGCTCGATCATGGCAATGGCGCCGGTGCCGATCTGCAGCCGCTCCTGCGGCAATTGCTGCATCAGTTGGACGAAGCCCTGCCCTTCCTCGTGGCCGAGCAGGTTGGAGGTCGGCACGCGCATGTCGTTGAAGAACAACTCCGACGTGTCGTTGGCCTTGAGCCCGATCTTGTCGAGGTTGCGGCCGCGCTGAAAACCTTCGACCTCGTCGGTCTCGACGACGATCAGCGAGGTGCCCTTGGCGCCCTTCTCCGGATCGGTCTTGGTGACGACGATGATGAAGTTCGCAAGCTGGCCGTTGGTGATGAAGGTCTTGGAACCATTGATCTTGTATTGGTTACCATCCTTCTGCGCCCGCGTCTTGACGCCCTGCAGGTCGGACCCGGCGCCAGGCTCGGTCATGGCGATGGCGCCGATCAGCTCGCCGGTCGCCAGCTTCGGCAGCCATTTCTTCTTCTGCTCCTCGGAGCCATAGTGGAGGATGTAAGGGGCGACGATCGAATTGTGCAGGCCGATGCCGAAACCGTCGACGCCGACATGGCCGATGGCCTCGATGATGGCGCTCTCATGCGCGAAGGTGCCGCCGGAGCCGCCATATTCCTCCGGCATAGAGGCGCAGAGCAGGCCGGCGGAGCCTGCCTTCAGCCAACTCTCGCGATCGACCATCTCGTTCTTCTCGAACTCGTCGTAGCGCGGCGCGATCTCCTCCGACATGAAGCGATGCGCCATGTCGTAGAGCATGCCGACCTCGTCCGCCGCCCAAGCGGGCTTCGGAAGGCCAAGGATTTCAGCTGGGTTGGTCATGCTGGTATGATACTCCTCCCGACATGCATCATCGAAACTGAGGCCGGCGCACTGCCGCAGCGACCCCTCCCGACCCTTCGGGCCACCCTCCCCTCAAGGGGGAGGAGGACGCCGATCATCTTTAGAACGCTTCCGCCGGCAGTGCCATCAATGTGTCGGCGCCGCTCGAAATGCGGGCGAGATGCGCCGACGTCTCCGGCATGATCCGCTCCATGAAGAAGCGCCCCGTCACGACCTTGTTGTCGTAAAAAGATTGCGCGCCATTGGCGTCCGTCTTGCCAAGTGCCACCTTGGCCATCTGCGCCCACATATAGCCCAGAGCGACCAGGCCGAAGAGATGCATGTAGTCGGTCGAGGCGGCACCGGCATTGTCGGGCTTGGCCATGCCGTTCTGCACCAGCCACATGGTGGCGGCCTGCAAATCGTTGAGACCTTTCTTCAGCGCCTTGGTGAATGGCGCCATCTTCTCGTCGGAGCGGTTCTCCTCGCAGAACTCACCGACCTCCTTGAAGAAGGCCTGCACGGCGCGGCCGCCATTCAGGCCGAGTTTGCGGCCGACGAGGTCGAGCGCCTGGATGCCGTTGGCGCCTTCATAGATCATGGCGATGCGGGCATCGCGCACGAACTGGCTCATGCCGTGCTCTTCGATATAACCGTGACCGCCGAACACCTGCTGCGCCATGACGGCGTGGTCGAAGCCCTTGTCCGTGAGCACGCCCTTGACCACCGGTGTCATCAGGCCGGTGTAATCGTCGGCGGCCTGGCGGTCCTTGTCGTCGCCGGAGCGGTGGGCAATGTCGGACTTGATCGCCGTCCACAGCGCCAGCGCGCGGCCGGCCTCGTTGAAGGCTTTCATGGTCATCAGGCTGCGGCGGATGTCGGGATGGACGATGATCGGGTCGGCCTTCTTGTCCGGCGCCCTCGGCCCCGACAATGAGCGGCCCTGCAAACGGTCCTTGGCGTAGCCGACAGCGTTCTGATAGGCGATCTCCGACAGCGACAGCCCCTGCAGTCCCACACCAAGGCGCGCCTCGTTCATCATCGTGAACATCGCCTTCAGGCCGCCATTGGCCTCGCCGAGCAGCGTGCCCTCAGCCTCGTCATAGTTCATGACGCAGGTCGAATTGCCATGGATGCCCATCTTCTCCTCGATCGAGCCGCAGGAGACGGTGTTCCTGGTGCCCGGATTGCCCGACGGGTCGAGCTTGAGCTTCGGCACGATGAACAGCGAGATGCCCTTGACGCCTTCCGGCGCACCCTCGATGCGGGCCAGAACCAGATGGACGATGTTGTCCGACATGTCGTGTTCGCCGGCCGAGATGAAGATCTTCTGGCCTGAAATTTTATAGGTGCCATCGCCGTTCGGCACCGCCTTGGTCCGCAACAGGCCCAGATCCGTGCCGCAATGCGGCTCGGTCAGGTTCATGGTGCCGGTCCAGGCACCCTCGATCATCCTCGGCAACCATGTTGACTTCTGCTCGTCGGTGCCGTGGGTGATGATCGCGGCGATCGCGCCTTGCGTCAGGCCCGGATACATCATCAAGGACATATTGGCCGAGACCATATATTCGGCGACGGCGGTATGCACGGCATAGGGCAGGCCCTGGCCGCCGAACTCGACTGGTGCGGCCAACCCCATCCAGCCGCCTTCGCGATACTGGTCGAAGGCCTCCTTGAAGCCTTTCGGCGTGGTCACCGAGCCATCGTCGTGACGCACACAGCCTTCCATGTCGCCGACACGGTTCAGCGGATGCATGACGTTTTCGGCGAGCTTGGCGCCTTCGGCCAGGATCGCCTCGAGCACATCGGGCGTGGCGTCGGCAAATCCGGGAAGGTTCGAATAACGCTGATAACCCAGAACCTCGTTGAGCACGAACAGCGTGTCCTGGACCGGAGCCCTGTATGTCGGCATGCTTTTTCTCCACCCTGCAAACCCGGTCCGAATGCCCCGAAGACAAGCCAGGGGCGGCATGCGGACCCATATTGGGAGCGGGATAGCAAAAATTGACGTTTGCGTAAACGTCAATTTTTTCGATGCGACAAGATTCCCCGCCCACTGGAGCAATGAGCGTAGCGGCGCGACGTTGCGCAAGCCAGCGCCGAAAGGCCATGAGAGTGGGCCAGGACAACGAAAAGCCGCGTGGCAGGCCACGCGGCTCGACAGAACTCAGACAATCAGCAGACGACTTGGTCTGCCGCAAATCCGAACGGTTGTTTTAGCTGGCGGCGCTCGCCTGCGGCGCCGAACGCTCGCTCAGCATCTGGCGCACCGCCGACATCGAGCCGCTCAGCTCGTTGATGGCGTCGTCGATCAGCGCCCTTTGCTTCTGCAGGCGGGCAAGCTGCTTTTCTGACTTGTCCAGCGCGAGCTTGAGCTGCTTGGTGTTTGAACCGGTCGGATCGTAGAGATCCATCATCTGCTTGACGTCACGCAGCGAGAACCCGACCTTGCGGCCGAGCAGGATCAGCTTGAGGCGGGCCTTGTCGCGGCGCGTGTAGAGACGGGTCGACCCGTCACGCTGCGGGTTGAGCAGGCCTTTGTCTTCGTAGAAACGCAGCGTGCGCAGCGTCACTCCATATTTTTTCGCCATCTCGCCGATGCGGACGAGGTCCTCGCCGGCTTCGGCAGATATATTGGTATTGGCCGCGGTCTCGCCGGCCGAGATAAGCTTCATGGTCACTGGCTTTCCCCGTCTGGTGGCGTCGCGGTCTCGGACCGTGCGTCGCCTGACTGGAAGCGGGGGCCTGCTTCCAGTCGTGGTTTCAACAAACAAATCGCAAACATGCGCCCAATGCGCCTTTTACGTTTACGTCAATTCTATACCGATTGCCGCATGATGACGCAAGGGCGTTCTGCGCGCCGCCCTTTATGCCGCACCGTCAGGCCGGCAGCCGGCATCCTTTCAATTTCTTAAGTTTGGTTAACGCGTTGTTTACCACGTTGGGGGAAATGTGGGCGCGTCGGCTACCCGTGTTTATCCTGTATCGAATTTTTCACGGTTTTTCGGAGCGCGGGCGAGAGCCCGGGAAGCTCGTCTTCCGCCGCGGCATCGCCGCCGGTCGCCTTCGTTCCGATAGGGACCTGGGGGAACTGGCCGCGAGCCAGCCATTCTGAAAGACGGACGCACCGATGAACAGCAAGCGGTCCTATCTCGACACACTCAATGCCGGCAGGCAGCGCAGGCCGCAGACCACGCTCGAGCAGTTGAACCAGTCGCTGGAGACACTGGAGCAGCGGCTGGAGCGGACGCGCGAGGATCCGGTGGCACGTCCCGAACTCCGCCAACCCGATCCACGCCAATATGGTGCCGATGCGCGCTATCCCGCAGCCCGGCCCGCTGGCCAGCAGCGCTGGTACGAGGACCCGCAGCCCGCGTTGCGTCCGAAGAGCCCGATTCAGGGAGCCGCCGCTTTCGAGCAGAACTATCAGGCCATTGCCCGCGACATTGATCGCGTGCGCGGCCAGGAGGACGGCGTTGCCATGGTCGGCAAGATCGCCGGCGAATTGCGCGGCATGCGCGAGGAATTGCGCCACCAGATGACCGCAGGCCTGCAGCGGGAATTCGAAGCGCTGCGCAAGGACATCGAGCGGGCTTTCCAGTCAGGGGCAAGGCCCGGTGCTTCGGCCAAGGGCAGTGCTGAACTCGGTCTTGAGTTCGAGCGGCTTTCGGGCGCCATCCAGACACTGGCCGAGAAGAGCGACGACAGAAGCGTCAACATGCTGCGGCTCGAACTCGAACAGGTCAAAGCCGCACTCGAAACGCTGGCACGCGAAGAGAGCGTGCAGAAGGTCGACCGCCGCTGGGACGATTTCGATCGCCGCTGGACGGCGTTCGAAGACCGCGTCGACGCCGACCAGCGCAAGCGGTCGGACGACCCGGGCCTGTCTGCTCTGACCGCCCGGCTGGAGCAGATCAGCAATGCCGTCAACAATTTGCCGGAATCGTTGTCGCTGCGATCGCTGGAGGAGAAGGTGCGCACGCTTGCCGGCGCTGTCGACCATTTCGCCAGCCACCAGGACAATCGCGGCAGCGACACGCTTGGCATGATCGACGAGCGGCTGGATGAGATTTCCCGCGCCATCGTCGCATCCACGGTCGCCGCGCAAGCCAATTCATTCGACCACGAGGCTTTCGAGCGCATCGAGAGGCGGATCGACTCGCTTGCCAGCCAGATCGAGGAAGTGGCGCAGGATCGTCCAGGCAACGCAGTCATGGACCGGCTGAGCACGCTGTCCGGTCGGGTCGACGAACTCGCCGGTCGCGCCAATCTGCCGGAGCAGGCGATGGAGCGCCTGGCCAAGCAGATCGCACTCATCGCCGACAAGATCGACCAGGCACCAGCCATGCCTGACGCCGACTACATCTTCCATGGGCTGGAGCAGCGCTTCGACGTGCTGTCGAGCATGATGGAACGCCGCCAGGGTGACGCCATCGAACAGGGCAACATGCTGTTCCGCGATCTCGAGCGCAGGCTGGATGAGGTTGCCGACAGGCTCGACCAACGCATGCCGCAGATCGACAGCGCCGGCATCATGGACGCCATCGATGCCCGCTTTACGGCGCTCGCCAAGCGTATGGAAACGCGTGTACCGGATCCCGCGGGCGAAGCCGCAATCCGCGGCCTGGAGAGCCGGCTCGAAGACATTTCAAGCCGGCTGGATGCGTCGGCCGCGCAGGTGGCCGGCATCGATCCGGCGCTGATCCGCAGCCTGGAAGCACAGGTTGCCGGCCTGTCCGCCCATCTTTCCAGGCCCAGCACCCCGCTGCCGGAATTCGAGGACATCAGCCCGCGTCTCAACGAAATTGAAAAGTCGCTCGCAGGAACCCGCGATTCCATCCTTGGCGCAGCGCGCGAAGCCGCCGAGAACGCAGTCCAATCGCTGGCCGGTTCGAGCGCCAATACGACCGCGGTTTCCGGCCTCGCCCAGGATTTGAAGACGCTTGAAACGCTTACGCGGCGCTCCGACGAGCGCAATTCGAGAACGTTCGAGGCCATCCACGACACGTTGCTCAAGATCGTCGACCGGCTGGGCTCGCTCGAACCCGGCGAGCCGGTCGAGGCGATGAGCGAATTGCTGGACGCGGCACCGGTCGAGCCGAGCAACTGGCGCGGCGCGCGGCGACCCAAGATGGCCGTGGACGCGCCATCGATGGATATCGATCAGCCCCTGCCATTGACTGGGGACTTGGCCGATCGCGATGGCCGTGCCGCCGCCATCCTGCGCAACGAGCCGGGTGCTCGTAGCGATCTGGGCGGCCTGGGTATGGGAACGCGCACGCCGGCCGAAGCCGCAGCGGCTGCGGCCATGGCTGCTCTCGGCTCCGACACAATTGTCGAGAAGAACGAACAGTCGGGCGGCCGCAGGTCGATGTTCGGCGGACTGGCCCGCGCCTTCAAGGGCAAGAAGGAGGCGGACATCCCGCCACTGGCCGGCTCGGCGCCGAGTGCCCCGATCCCGAGCGTCGATCTCGACGAACCGCTCGATCCGAAAATGGCCAACCGGCCGCTGGAGCCCGGTTCCGGCGCACCTGACCTCAACGCCATCATGAAGCGCGTGCGCGACGAGCGCGGCCAGCCGGCCAAGCCCAGCGACACCGACGCCGCGAAGTCGGATTTCATCGCCGCTGCCCGGCGCGCGGCGCAGGCCGCGGCCGCCGAGGCCGATGCGCTGAAGCGCCAGTCGACGGTGACCGGACCGGTGAAGGCACTGCGGATCGGCGACCTGCTCAAGGCACGGCGCAAGCCGATCCTGATGGGGACAACCGCGATCCTGCTGGCGCTGGGCGCCCTGCAACTGGGCAAGGCCTTCTTCGCCGATCCGGCCCAGGTGGCGAGCAACGATGTTGCGCCGATCGTCGCCTCACAGCCGGTGCAGACCGCCTCGCTCGATCCCGCCGGCCAACCTAAGATGGACGCGCAGCCCGCGGCAGTGGAAAGTGCGCCTGACCACACCGTCAGGCAGGCCGAGCCGTCCGCACCGGCAACCAAGGACGACCTGGCCGCGCAAAGCATGATTGCCACGCCGCCAGGCGCCGAGCCGTCGATGAGTGCCGCGCCGACCGCAGAGCCGGTTCCCGCGCCCGTCGCCTCGGTTACATCGGCTGATGCGAACCAAGCGGTGTCTGGGGAGACAGCCTCGGCTGCGCCGGCCTCGACCGTTCCGGTCGCCGCGGAAGCTGCCGACACCGGCGCCCAGCCTATGGCGGCTGAGCCGATCACCGCCAAGGACACCACGGGCGCGGTCCCCCCAGCGGACGCCTCGCCGGCGATGACGACGAAGTTCGACATTCCCGCTGACGCCGGCCCGGCCGCCTTGCGCGATGCCGCCGCCAGCGGCGACGCCAAGGCGCTGTTCGAAATCGGCTCGCGCTATGCCGAGTCACGCGGCGTCAAGGAAGACATGGCGGCAGCCGCCAAATGGTACGAGAAATCGGCGGAACTCGGCTTCGCGCCGGCCGAATACCGCATCGGAAACTTCTACGAAAAGGGCATCGGCGTCGCGCGCGACATCAAGAAGGCGAAGACCTGGTACCAGCTTTCCGCAGCACAGGGCAACGCCAGCGGCATGCACAATCTGGCCGTATTGTTCGCCATGGCGGCAGACGGCGTGACCGACAATGAATCGGCCGCGCACTGGTTCCAGGCGGCCGCCGACGTCGGCGTCAAGGACAGCCAGTTCAATCTCGGCATCCTCGCCGCCAAGGGCGTCGGCATGAAGCAGAACCTCGAGGAATCCTACAAATGGTTCGCGCTCGTCGCCAAGACCGGCGACAAGGATGCCGCTGCCAAGCGTGACGAGATCGCCAATGCGCTGCGGCCCGAGCAGCTCGAACGCGCCCGCGCCGCGACCGAACTGTGGAAGGCCAAGCCGCTGGATGCAGCGGCCAATTCGGCCGACATTCCCGAGTCCTGGCAGGACGGCACACCGCAGACGACAGCCAGCATCGACATGAAGAAAGCCGTCCAGAACATCCAGCGCATTCTCAACAAGAACGGCTACGACGCCGGCGGCGCCGACGGCAAGATGGGCCAGAAGACGAAGACCGCGATCATGGCTTTCCAGACCGACAACAAGATGCCGGCGACCGGCGAAGTCGATGAAAAACTGGTCAAGGCACTGCTGGCGCGCAAATAACGGCAGAGGCGTCGTTTCCACGACGCCCTTGCCACACATTCGCCTGTTAACTGATTGAGATGTTTTTTGTTTCGGTGGCGTAGCGCGGTTTGACTTCGCAGCACCTCCGGCGCAAGAACGAATTGGCTTGTCGGGCCAAGATGCCCGCAACGGTTGCATTCGCCGACAGGCAGAACTGATCGAGACTGACGGGTGGGCATCTATCTCCCGATCGCGGAAATTTCCGTCAATATCTTCGTCCTGCTGGCCATGGGCGCGGCGGTGGGTTTCCTGTCGGGCATGTTCGGCGTCGGCGGTGGCTTCCTCATCACGCCGCTGCTGATCTTCTACAACATACCCCCGGCGATCGCGGTCGCCACGGGCGCCAACCAGGTCATCGCCTCCTCCGTCTCCGGCGTCCTTTCGCACATGAAGCGAGGGACGCTCGACTTCAAGCTCGGCGGGGTATTGCTGGCCGGCGGCATTGTCGGTTCCACCGGCGGCATCTACGTCTTCGCCTTCCTGCGCAGGCTCGGCCAGCTCGACCTGTTCATCTCGTTGCTCTACGTCGTGCTGCTCGGCACCGTCGGCGGGCTGATGCTGGTCGAAAGCGTCAATGCGCTGCGCGCCACGCGCAGCGGTGCGGCGCCGGTGCTGAAGAAATCCGGCCAGCACAACTGGATCCACCGCTTGCCGCTGAAGATGCGGTTCAGGGCGTCAAAACTGTTCGTCAGCGTCATCCCCGTCCTTGGCCTTGGCGCCGGCATCGGCTTCCTGTCGTCGATCATGGGCGTCGGCGGCGGCTTCATCATGGTGCCGGCACTGATCTATCTGCTGAAAGTGCCGACCAACGTCGTCATCGGCACCTCGCTGTTCCAGATCATCTTCACCTCCGCCTATACGACGCTGGTCCACGCCACCACCAACCAGACGGTCGACGTCGTGCTGGCCTTCCTGCTGATGGCGGGCGGCGTCGCCGGTGCGCAGTACGGCGCCAAGGCAGGCCAGCGGCTGCGCGGCGAGCAACTCAGGGCCTTGCTGGCGCTGCTGGTGCTGGCGGTGGCGATACGATTGGCGATCGATCTTTTCGTCACCCCGCCCAACCTCTATTCGCTGTCTGCCGCGGGCCTCAACTGATGATGGCTCGCAACACATTCGCAACCGCCATTGTCCTGACGCTGCTTGCGGCCGCCGTGCCGGCGAAGGCACAGGTCCCGCTGACCGAAGGCATCCAGATCGGTCTCTCCACCGATAATGTCTCGATCACCGCCGGCTTTTCCGGGGCCGACCTGACCATTTTCGGTTCGCTGGAAAACCCGGATCCACTTGTCGCGCGCCAAGGCCGTTACGACGTCATCGTCGTGCTCGAAGGTCCGCCCAAACCGGTGGTGGTGCGCCGCAAGGACAGGGTGCTAGGCGTCTGGGTCAATCTGGATTCCGAGACCTTCGAGAACGTGCCGGTCTCCTATTCGGTGGCGACGACGCGGCCGCTACAGGACATCACCGAACCCAACAGCTACAAGCAGCTGTCGCTCGGCGCCTCCAACCTCTACATGCAGCCCGCCGATGCCGGCGACAGCCCGGCGACGATCGAGGAGTTCACGGCGGCACTGCGGGAGCGCAAGTCGGCGACCGGCCTCTACAGCGAGAATGTCGGCGGCGTGCAATTCCTGTCGCAGAACCTTTTCCGCGCCACAGTGAGGCTGGCGCCAAATGTGCCAGTTGGAACCCATAAAGCCCGCGCGTTCCTGTTCAAGAGCGGCTTGTTCATCAAGGAAAGCTCGGCCCAGCTCGAAATCCGCAAATCCGGTTTCGAACAGTCGATCTTCCGTGTCGCCCACAATTATTCCTTTCTCTACGGCGTCTTCGCGATATCGCTGGCCATGCTGACCGGCTGGCTCGGAAGGCTGATCTTCCGGCGGGATTAATGCATGTCGCCCAAAAGTGGCCCGGTTTTGGGCGAGCGACATGCATCGAATCAAGACCTGAAGTGCGTCGCGTGAATCCACTCAAAAGCCCCGCCCGTCAGAACATTTACCGAAAAATGGTTTTCCATTAACCGGGCATTCGGTATAACCCGCGCCCCACCCAAAATTG